>JAOZRY010000140.1 GCA_029939965.1 Bacteroidales bacterium
CATTTTAGCATTAAAGCATTTTAGCATTAAAGCATTGAAACATTGAGTTTTCTTGCAGACACTAAATTACTAATTACTACAAATTTAAAAAATTGCTCCCTATGAAAAAGATTGGTCTCCTCTCCGACACACACGGCTCCCTACCCGAAAAAGTGTTTGATTTTTTTAAGGATTGTAATGAAATATGGCATGCCGGAGATATTGGAACACCTGCGATAATTGATAAACTCGAAACCATCGCACCTGTTAAAGCTGTTTATGGTAACATTGATGGTGCAGCCATTAGAATACGCACAAAAGAAACCTCTTTGGAAACCATTGAAGGTGTGAAAATTGCAATGATCCATATTGGCGGATATCCCGGGCGGTATGAGAAAAAAGCTCTTAATCTGATAAAAAAGGAGCAGCCGGATGTTTTTATTTCAGGACACTCACACATCCTGAAAGTGATGTACGACAAAAAACACGATCTACTGCACATTAATCCGGGAGCTGCCGGAAAGTTTGGAATACATCAAAAAATAACCATGATACGTTTCGATTGCGACAAAGCCAAAATTAAAAACCTGGAAATATTTGAGATTGATCGCAGAAACAGGTTATCGTAGCCGATCAGCTGACCTGACCAGTTTTTCATCCTTACGAATATAAAAATTGGCAACAAATAACAATATGATGGAAATGAGTGGAAAAACACCTCCAATATCATATTGTGGTATTACTCCTGATTTGTTCTCGATAAGCGTGGAATAGTAAAAAATACCACCAACAAGAAGAATATTCAAAAAGATATTCAAAGAATTTATCCACACTTGAGTCGGCCTATTCCCATATTTAAATATGGATACAAACACAAGGATAATTATAATTAATTGACCAATAGACAAAGGCAGTGTAAACCAATCCTGAAAAGATAATGCGGGGCTGGCCATTTCGTCAAAAGGATTGTGCGAAATATTATTGACGATATGAATAAAAAATTTCAAATAGCTGGTATCTGAAATGTAAGAAGCAATGGGAAAGAAAAAAATAAGAGTACCCGTTACAACCACCAAAAACATAAATACTGACTGAATACGTTGAAGCATAGCTAATTATAAATATTTAGTTAAAAAAATGATGCAAATATAAAATCATTTATCTTTGAATAGCACTTACATTGTTAGCATTTGTTATGAATTATTATGTATTTTTTTTTCACAAACAATATGATGTATTAGGAAATATTTACATTTGCACCTTCAAAATCCAGTTTTATTATTGACATCTCGTTATTTTACATACAAATCCTTTTGCAACACTTCGCTTATTAATTTCAATACAAACTTTATAGATCACTGATAACGCTGTTATAATATTTAAACATATTATTCGTAATAATAATTGAATAGTTTTTCTCCTCACATTAAGTTCTCAAATCAAAAACCCTCCAATCAAAAATGATTGTTGGTTATCAGCCTTAAATGGCAACAAAAATCACATAACAAAATCTTAAATCAATGTATGATATTATTGAACTGAACGGTAAATTATTAACCGATCTGAAACAGATTGCTAAAAATCTGGATATTAAAAAGACTAACAACCTAAAAAAACAAGATCTAATCTATAAAATTCTCGATCATCAGGCTCTCAACCCTCCCGCCAAACCAGAGAAGCAAGCAGAACCAGAACAAGAACCCAAAGCAAAACCTGCTCAAGCTGCCGGTAACGCCCCAAAACCACGTGGGAAACGAAGAAGACTTGGAATAGACCCTAAAGTAGAAAAGGTAGCTTCGAGTATTGAACGAGCACCAGTTGCTCCTGAACCGGTAAAAGAACCGGTAAAAGAAATTAAGGAAGCTGTTAAAGAAAAAGCACCCGAAGTAGATAGAAGTTTCAATAAACCCAAAGAAACTCCAAAAATTACTAACCCCGAACCTCCGGAAACAAAAACTGATAATCGGGGAGACTATGGAAAAGACAGGAATCAGAGGCCAAAAACAGGCAATGACGACCGAAACATGAGGCATAATGCACCACAAAAACAAAGAAACAATATTGTTTTTGAATTTGAAGGTGCTGTTTCAAGTGAAGGTGTGCTTGAAATAATCCAAGACGGATACGGATTTTTAAGATCATCAGATTATAACTATCTCAACTCACCCGACGATATTTACGTATCCCAATCACAAATAAAACTTTTTGGATTAAAAACCGGTGATACAATAAAGGGTAATATCAGGCCTCCAAAGGAGGGTGAAAAATATTTCCCTTTAATTAAAGTGGAAGAAATAAATGGCCGTGATCCTGAGGAAGCTCGCGACAGAATCCCATTCGACTTTTTAACGCCATTGTTCCCCGAAAAGAAGTTTAATCTTACCGGTCATCCTGGCGAAAATGTTTCTACCAGGGTAATCGACATGTTTACTCCAATCGGAAAAGGCCAGCGTGGACTTATTGTAGCTCAGCCCAAAACAGGTAAAACTGTTTTACTAAAAGAAATTGCAAATGCCATTGCCTTCAACCATCCCGAGGTTTACATGATAGTATTACTTATCGACGAAAGACCTGAAGAGGTAACGGATATGGCACGTAGCGTAAAAGCTGAGGTTATTGCCTCCACTTTTGACGAACCCGCCGAACGACATGTTAAAATTGCTAACATTGTGTTAGAAAAAGCCAAACGCCTCACCGAATGTGGCCATGATGTTGTAATTTTGTTAGACTCGATTACACGCCTGGCACGTGCATACAATACAGTTTCTCCTGCCTCCGGAAAGGTACTTTCGGGTGGTGTTGAAGCCAATGCACTACATAAACCCAAACGATTTTTTGGAGCAGCACGTCAAATCGAACATGGAGGCTCTTTAACAATTATCTCAACAGCACTTATCGACACCGGCTCAAAAATGGACGAGGTGATTTTTGAGGAGTTTAAAGGAACCGGAAATATGGAATTACAATTAGACAGGAAGCTTTCAAATAAGCGCATCTATCCTTCTATTGATATTGTTTCTTCGAGCACACGACGCGATGACCTCCTGTTAGATAAAGAAATGCAACAACGTATTTGGGTTCTGAGAAATCATCTCGCTGATATGAATCCGGTTGAAGCAATGATATTTTTAAAGGATAAGCTGAGGTTTACCCAAACAAATGAAGAATTTCTTATATCGATGAATAGTTAATATACCGGATTCACGACTGTTTTTCGATTTGTTGGCAACCAATAATTGTTGCTCACCATTAGGGTTAAAAAAAACTGAATATTCGATATTCAGTTTTTTTTTGTATTTTAAATCCAAAAAAAAACATGACGACATTTGATCAGGCATTATTGCAGATTATTAACGACAAGCAGTCGGGATCTGTGGCCATTTTGCAACAACTTATTCGTGGAGTATTATCATATCTCATTAGAGAAACTGATACATCGAAGAGTTTAAATACCCTGAAAGACAGGTTACCACTAATGAGAGGTGCTTTAGGGCACTTTGCTGTTGTCGGGCATTTTTTATCTAAGTTTGAAACGGCCATCACAAATATTTTAATTGAAGGCAAATCAGAGGATCACTTATTTGATATTGTAAATGAATATGATAATCGATGGAAAATGGCTAATACTCAGGTTGCAAATGCCGCCGGTAAATGTTTAGACTGTAACAATAAAACCATTTTATTGCATAGCAACAGTAGTGTAATTAGCAGTTTCTTTTATAATTTACAAAAAACAAATGCCAAAGTAAAAATTATCCAAACCGAATCAAGACCTGAAAATGAAGGACGATATCAGGCAGAAATTTTGGCCGATTTGGGTTTTTCGGTAACTTTTATCATTGATGCTGCCGCCGGATTTATGATGGATAAGGTTGACATGGTATTATCAGGTGCCGATCAAATCCATAAAAACTATTTTGTAAATAAAATTGGAACCGCAACTATAGCCATGTTCTGTAAGCATAAAAACATTCCTTTTCATGTTTTGGCCGATAGCAGAAAAATAGTGCATACCTCTGCAAACCCTGAATCATTATATAACATTAAAAAACCTGCAAAGGATATTTGGAAAATTAATCACGACTTAATCCACCCAGTAAATTATTATTTTGAGGCAATCCCAACAGCTTCTGTTTCATCTTTCATTACCGAGAACAAGGCTTATACAACAGGTGAACTATAAATATTGTTTGTCCTATAATGTCGTCTTTTTTTTGATTTAAGATATAAGATTAGCGATATTAGAATTTTGATTTGGCTGACTTCCACACACATCTTAAATCAAAAATCGTCATTCTCCAATCGTCAATCCATTTATTTGGTACTTTATTGACGAGACCCTAAATAGTGGTTGAGTTATTCAACCTGACCCAAAGCTATCCGAATCGGGGCTGATGAAATAAACCTTTAAAGCATTTTTAGTTTTCCAACGCTATAGGAAGAGCTCCTGATTAAAATTGTTATTTAGGATATTCAATCCTGATATGGTAGATATTCATCAGTTTCTTTTTCAGGAGTTTTTTTATCTTATTAATATCGCGTAGAGTGATATTGGAGTTTATAAACTGTCCGCTTTCAACCTGTTTGTTAATGATATTTTCTACCAGATTGTTGATAGTTTCCTCATCAATTATTTTCAAACTTCTTGAGGCAGCTTCCACCGAATCTGCCATCATCACCACAGAAGTTTCCTTTGAAAAAGGAATAGGCCCGGGATATGTATAACGTCTGGCATCCACTTTTTCATCCGGGTTTTCCTTTTGCTGCATTGCATAAAAATAACCCACCTTACTAACTCCGTGATGTGTACGGATAAAATCGATAATTTGCTCCGGCAATTTTGCTTTCTTGGCTTTTTCGATTCCTCTAATTACATGACCAATTATGATTAGCGCACTTTCTTCGTTGGTAAGCTCATCATGCGGATTCACCCCGGTAACCTGGTTTTCGATAAAGTACATAGGATTATCCATTTTACCAATATCATGGTATAAAGCTCCGGTTCGGGTGAGTAATGCATCACCACCAATTTCATAAATAGATTCCTCGGCAAGATTTGCCACTTGAAGCGAATGTTGAAATGTACCGGGAGCACGCATCGAAAGATCGCGCAGAAGTTTGGTGTTGGTATTCGACAACTCAAGTAACGTAACATCGGTAACCAGCCCAAAAATCTTTTCGAACAAATAAACGAGAGGATAAGAAAACAAAATTAATAATGCCGACCCTGCAAACATGACATAATCAATAGAGTTGATGGTAGAAAAATTCCCTTCCTGAATTAGATTTAATCCTGTATAGATAGCTGCATAGGAGATAAAAACCACCAATGATGAAAATAAAAACTGTGCCCTTATTTGCAAATTTATAATACTAAAGATGGTAATAATCCCGGCAATTAGCTGCATAAACAGAAACTGAAAACTATTGGGTACCAAAAACCCGATTAAAATAATAGTGATTAAATAGGTATATAGAGCCAGCCGCGTATCAAAAAACACACGGATTAGTATAGGCGCAATACACAGGGGTACCATATAAAGATACTCCACATCAAACTTCAGCGTAATACTGGTGATAAACACCATAAGAATGATCACCAATAGAATTAAAATAACCTTTTTGTTATCCTCAAGTACATCACGCCTAAAAAAGTACAAGAAAAAAACCAGTACTGTTAAAGATATTGCAACCAAAAAAATTTGACCGGCAAGTATGAGGTAATAATTTGAATCCATACCAATTTTGGTTTCGTATTCGGTACGCAAAGACTCAAGAATTTGAAACCTGTTTTTATTGATAACTTCACCTTTTGAAATAATCCGCTCGCCCTCCTGAACCATTCCTCGTGTACTCGAAATCCGACCCAGATATTTCTGCAACTCCGATTGGGTAACACTTTGGTTGTAAAAAATATTTTGCGTTATCGACTCTTCAAGAAGTTGCTTTAAAATCTCTGTATCCACATCTTCCGAATCCATAATCATCGAACTCAATTTTTCGTACGCACTGTGTATGGTGTACAGATCACCAAATTTTACCCGTTCGGCAATATTCCGGATTATCAGGGTGATTTTAAAATCCGGTGATTTATTTTCGGTTACAGTAGTAGTTTGAATAACTCCTTTGGTAAGAATGTCCGACAGTATTTGTAAGCCACGATCTAATGTAATTTGTTTTAGCAATTCATTTTCAGGAACTACACCATATTTGGCCGTCCAGTATAACTCAAAGTTTTCAATAAACGATTCCCGTATTTCTTCATTCAAATCAATATTAAAATCAAAATACAATTCATGATTATTAATCACCTCATCTCTTTCCATTTCAAATTCATCCTGCGCTTTCAAAACCGGAAAATCAAATGGAGCAATCAGATCATCGTGAGGCCATGGCCTGCCTCTATCAAACTCATATTTAAACTTAGCTTCTTTCGGGAAAAACGAAACCAAAATTACAAGACTTATCAAAAATAAAATAGCCTTGTAAAAACTTGAATAGTTTTGTCTGAAAAATTCCCAAATCCAATTCATATAAATTAATTTGTGGCGAAGGTATTAATTATTCAGAATGACCTGATAAATGTGAAATCATTTTTAGCCATTTGATTTATCCAACACAAGTCCAACTAAGATATCGGCATTTTCTGACACCACACTATATTAAAAATAATTTTTCAGATATCCATAACCCTACCCTTTGAGATATTGGATTATCGAAACTTCCGAAAAATAAATATTTGAGATGGCAGATTGTTGATGATTGAATAATAATTGCTAAAATTGCCGAAAAATAATATTATGCAAACTTTTGGTTTTTGTCATCTTACATGTATTCCTGTCAGAGCCGAGGCCTCCAACAGAGCCGAAATGATAAACCAGCTACTGTTTGGTGAAACTTTTGAAATTATCGATCAGGTTAACAACTGGATTATTATTAGAGGAACACTTGATAAATATGAGGGCTTTATTGATGAAAATCAACTTTTGCCAATCGGCGAGGAGATGCATCAATTGCTCAACAAAAAACCCAACCAATTCCCGACAAATAAAATATCATGGGCGGTAGATGAAACTGGTACTAAAACGCTGATTATGCCGGCAAGCACCATGGTAGGTTTCACTGATGGTACTTTAACCTTAGGCAGCAAATCCTTTTATTACGATAATGATTTATGTATTCCTGCCAAAAAAATTACTGGTAATGAAATTATTGAGGCTGCACTCCTCTATCTCAACACTCCATATCTTTGGGGTGCTCGTTCAATTACCGGAATTGATTT
>JAOZRY010000780.1 GCA_029939965.1 Bacteroidales bacterium
AAGAGATTGATTAATTGAATTTCTAACCTCTACCTTCTAACCTCTACCTTCTAACATCTATCCTCTATTTCCCCAATTTTCCTCAACCTTTTTAAGCAGGATGCCTCTAATTCATTTCAAAGATATATTTTTGTAGTATGATAAAAAATGATTTGAAATTAGTACTTGACGAATTTGTAAAATTATTAATGGATTAAGTGTGGGATTAATTTTAATCGTAAAAATATTCAAATGATTATAAATAAAAACATAAGCATTTTATTGATTCTTATAGTAGTGTCAATTGGAAATGCTTTTTCAGCTCCTCCGGTTAACAAATGTCAAATTAACGGCATAGTAATAGACAGCATAACTGGAGAAGGGTTACCTTTTGCTTCGGTTCAAATGTTTTTGCAACAGGATTCCATTTTTGTAAAAGGAGCCATCACCAACATAAACGGAAATTATACCATTAAGGAGGTTCTTCCCGGAAAATACAGGTTAACCGCTTCGTATATGGGCTATAACGAAAGTGAAATGATAATTGACGTTAACAAAAAAAAAGAGAAACACAATTTCCTGCTATCTCAAAAAAGTATCTCTTTATCAGAAATTACAATTACAACAGAAAAAAACTTTGTTGAAAAAACCATTGAAAAAACCACCATAAATGTTGCAAAAAACACAACGCTATCAGGAGGTACTGCCATGGATATTATGCAAACACTCCCCTTTGTTGATGTGGATATTGACGGGAACATTAATTACAGGGGCAGCGATAAGGTTATTATTTTGTTGAACGGTGAAAAATCGGAACTTGTAAAAACCCTCGACCAGATACCTGCCGATCAGGTTGAGAAGGTAGAACTGATAAATAATCCTTCGGCCAAGTACGAAGCCGAAGGAATGTCAGGTATAATTAACATTGTATTGAAATCGGGAAATTCAGGAAAAAATAAAACGACCATAATGCTTAATGTGGGATATCCCGAAACCTTGGGTGGCAATGTTGGTTATTCGGGGAAGGTTGGTAAAACACAGTTTTTTGTTAATGCCGGGCTTAACCACAAAACTAAATACCAAACAAAGGAGCATTTACGAGAAAATTATGAAAACCCTAATGCTTTTGATTATTACCAGTACGACAGGCAGGATGAAAATCTGAACAATGCATTTATAAATACAAACCTTAAATATTCGATTAACAAAAAGCAGCATATCGGATTATCAGTTATTGGGGGTAAAAAGTTTAATTCTGCCGACAGGGAAATAAATTATGAAACCCGTGAAAATGGAAATATAGTAACAGAATCATTAAAAGAAATTGATATTGCTTTGGATAATTTTACGATTGATGGAAATTTGAATTATCGTTATAGTTTTAATAATCAAGGGCAATTTCTTAAAGCTAATTTTCACTATTCATTGCTCGACCAATTGCAGCAAATGACCAATAAGTATTATCCTGAATTAATGGAAACTTTTCCTGAATTGCAAAACACCAACTCGAAGCAATTAAATAAAGGTGCTGATTTTTCATTGGATTATTCGCATCCATTAGGCGACTCAACACTATTTGAAACAGGATATAATTTTAACTCTAAAGACCTCCTAAATGATTTTCATTCGGAAAGTTATAACTACAATACAACAGAATGGACTGAAGATACAGCTCTGGCAAATAACTTTAATTATATCCAACAAATAAATGCTTTATATTTTAACATAAACACCAAATTGAAGTTTGCTGAAATTCAGGCAGGGGTAAGGGTTGAATACACCAACACCTCACAAAATAGTACCAATAAACACGAATATTTCGACTTTTTCCCTTCAATTAATATTTCACGAAAGTTAAATAATCACTTTACTGTTTTTGTGGGTTACAACCGCCGAATAAACCGTCCGACAATAAAAATGCTCAATCCGTTTACAGATGAATATGCTGATATTTTAAATATGCATAAAGGAAACCCTGATTTGAAGCCCG
>JAOZRY010000781.1 GCA_029939965.1 Bacteroidales bacterium
ATTTTTGTAAATGACTGTCTTCAACACAAGTCCCCCGACACTTCGGGGATGATATTGGCTTTACTGGCGCACACTAAATATATTTCAGTTTCATATTTCTAATAATCTTGTTATTTTTGGCAAGATATTACATGACTTAATAAAGACTATCAACCAATCTCATTCAATCTACCATCAACCTTTTTCAATCTATTTTCCGGCTCGTTCTGGTCAGGATATAGGAATAATAATTTGGGCGGCTACGGGCTTTCCGTTTGTAGTTGCCTTGTGCCCGCAGTATTTTTGTAAGCCGTACGTGGGCTTACAGCCTACGCCGGCCAACAAAAATATCAGCGGCCACTTCAGCAAGCTACCACTCCAATCCCTGCCGCGGGCATTCTCCGGTGGGTTTTTCAATTTTTGAATTTATTCCGATCAAAGTTGATGATTTTTTAAAACATAATTACTTTGTCTTTCTAATGCGGAGCCTGTCATTCTTAAAAACACAGAAGCAGTTTCTTATCTGAGAGGAATAATTTTCTAAAATATATCTAATAACCTGCAACTTCTTCGTTCCGGTAGCACCCTCCAATCTCAGCAATAGTATCCCGAAATGTTTCATTGAAAAATGATAAACCATCTCTCCGAAATCTTTGTCCATGGTAACAACCATGCGATCCTCCGAAACAGCAGTGCGGATGATCATCTTATCTTCCATCCCGGGATCAATATCCCTCACAGCCTTCGTGTCATAACCTTTCTCCGAAAGATATTTTTCGATTCCTTTACCCACACCTACATCAACAAGAAATCTTAATTTGGATGGGTTCATGCCGACACTCCCACAGCAAACACCTGCTCATCTTCTATCAGTCCGGTTGCATAAGCAAACACCGCCCGAAAATCCTCTTTCTCAAGTTCGGGATATTCCTCAAGCAGTTCCTGCTCCGACACACCCCCTGACAGTGCCCGTAGTAATTGTTCCACGGTTATCCTCATGCCCCTGATTGTCGGTTTACCAACCATTATTCGGGGATTCACCGTAATTCTTGAAAGCAAATCTTCTGTATTTAGCATAATTTTCTCCATATTTTTAAAGGCACAATATAATATTATCATGCAAATTTCCACGAAATAAACATAAAAAGCAAGCAAAAATTGATTTTGGTAATAATAGCCAAAACCGGCAAAGACATTTCATTCACAGGGTTTACCCCGTTAAATTAAAGTACCGTATGCAAATCTATTTAACTGGGTTTACCCCGTTAAATTAAAGCACTTTCAGCGGTAATTTCGTATCTTACTTGCATTATGACTCAGGGGCGTTTAACCTCAGGCGAAAATAAATGATAATATATATGAGTGTTGAAAAACTAATTAACTATTAATTTTTACTTCGTGTATTAAACTGATAATGAATAACTAATAAATTGTGAGTTTTTACAAAAAGCTAAGTATCATAGATTTAAAAATTACAATTTTGTTTACTGTAGTAATTCACCTAATTATGCGTTGTTTACACCGGTATTATTGATTTCACAAACCAAATGTGATATTTTCTTATTCAAACCCAAAAGTTTTACGGTTGAAAATCAAGTAAAACCAATTTAAAATTAAAAGTTAATAATTTAAACTAAGCTTATAATCCAATATCTAACCGGATATGAGTAATTTATTGAATGCCCATAGAAACAGGTGCAGGCATCCTTGATTTATCGGCGGTTCACTCCAACAATGTTTTAAGCAAAATTCAGATTATCCATTTTCGCTAACTACATTCCATTATTTAAACCTTTTTCTCTCGCTCTTAACTTTTTTGCTATTTTTGAATTTTGCATAAAACACTAATACGTTAACTTGCATAATAAGAAAAAAACACAATCAACAAACGATAGACATATTTCGTATCTTTTGACTAATTAAAAAACAAATGCCAATGTTGACAAAAGAAAGACTTAAAGAACAGATTGATAAATTTCCTGAAGAGTT
>JAOZRY010000005.1:0-12371 GCA_029939965.1 Bacteroidales bacterium
ATTCATGAAAATACTCCACACCTCCGACTGGCATATCGGCCATAAGCTTTACGGAAATGATCGTATTGAGGAACACCGTCTTTTTTTCGACTGGCTCATCCAAACCATTAAAAATGAAAATATTGATGTGCTTTTAGTATGCGGCGATATATTTGATGTTGGCAATCCATCCAACCAGGCATTAAAAATCTATTATCAGTTTTTAAGAAAAATAACCACTACTAATTGCAGTAAAGTAATTATTATCGGTGGCAATCACGACTTTATTAGTACACTCGAAGCTCCCCGCGAAATACTTGAAATATTAAATGTAGTTGTTATTGGCGGCATTCCTGAAAATCAGGAAAATGAAATTATTGAGCTGAAAACTAATAATGGCGAAACAAAAGCAATAATTGGTGCAGTACCCTTTTTGCGGGATAAAGATATCCGAATACCTGTTGCAGGTGAGTCGTCTCAGGAAAGAATTAGTGCTACGCGCAGAGGAATTACAAAACATTACCACGATCTGGCCGCACTTACAAAGCCCTTTAATAAACTAAATATTCCAATAATTGTAACCGGCCATTTATACATGCAAGGCTCTCGCCTTTCGGAGAGCGAGCGCGACATCCAACTTGGAAACCAGGCAGGAGTTGATGCTTCTGCTTTCCCGAAGAGCTTTGATTATTACGCTCTTGGCCACATTCACCGGGCACAAACTATTAGCAAAAATCCTGATATTGTGTATTCCGGCTCCCCTATCGCATTAAGTTTCAGCGAGCAGTACAATCAAAAATCAGTACGAATTATTGAACTATATGATGGCAAAATCAGACATGAAAAAATGAAGGTGCCAAAATTTAGAAAAGTAAAAAGTTTTGAAGGTTCGTTTAATGATGTGGTTCAAAAAGTAAACCAAAATAAATCTGAATCTCTTTTGCCCGATTGGATCGAACTCAACATTTGCCAGGATGAGTATGATCCGCTTTTGGTAGCAGCAGTTGGGGAGTTTGTGGAAAATGTAAACGAACAAGATCAAAACTTTACAATCATCAGGCATACTATCACATTTGCCGACCGCAATATTTCAGCATATCTTTTCGAGGACACCGGAAAATCGTTGAGCGATTTGAAGGAAATTGAGGTTTTTGAAAAATTGCTCGAAAGACATGGCATATCAGAAACCCATGAACTAACCGGCAGTTTCAAAGAACTTCTCGAAACCGTTCACTCAACCGAAAACCAGGAATAATCATGAAAATTCATAACATAAAACTCAAAAATATTCATTCGCTCAAAGGCATTCATGAAATTAGTTTTGTTGAAGGTGCATTATCCAAAACCGGATTGTTTGCCATCACCGGCCCAACCGGATCAGGAAAAAGTACCTTGCTCGATGCCATCACACTTGCGCTTTATAATAGCACTCCACGGTCAGGCAATCTGTCGAAAAACGCCATCGAAAAAAATGGAGCCATTATTACGCGAAATACTGCTGATGCTTTTTGTGAAACTGAATACGAGTCGAATGGAAAAATATTTCGGTCGCGATGGGAGATAAGCCGTGCAAGAACCGGCAATCTAAGGGATTATCACATGTCAATTTCGATGCGGGATGAAACAGGGAAGTTTCAACTTTTGGACATAAAAAAAGGAGATGTTCCTGCAAAAAATACCGAAATCATCGGTTTGAATTACGATCAGTTTATAAAATCTGTTTTGCTTTCGCAAGGCGAATTTGCGAAATTCCTAAAGTCGAATTCCAAGGATCGGAGTGCCCTCCTCGAAAAAATTACCGGTACCGAAATCTACACTAAAATCGGGATGGCAGCTTTTGAAAAACAGAAAGAAGAAAAAACAGCTCTCGAAAAATTGCAGTTCAGATTAGGCGATATCATAATTTTGAGTAACGAAGAATTGCAAAACATCAGAGTAATGATGAAAGAGCTTACGCAAAAAGCAACCGATGAAAAGAAAAGATTGGTTTCGGTTGGCGAAAAAATTATCACCAAAAAACAATTGGAGATTAAAACTGTGGCTGCCCTCCAAACCAATGATCGCATCAAAAAGTTATCGAACCAAAAAATAGGTATGAAAGATGAGGAAGAAAAACTAAACCAACATAATAAGCTTCTTCCACACAAAAGCGATATCGACAAACTGTTGACACTGGAAAAACAATTAGCAAATCTGGAAAAAAATAAAGAAATATCCCTGGCAAGTTTAGAAATTTTAATCGTTGACATAGAACAATTAAACAAAGTTTTAATAACGAAAAAACAAACTCTCGGAAACCTGCAAATTGAATATGATGATTTACAGCCGGTTTTGAAAAAAGTAAGAGTTCTTGACGAAAAAATTAAAATTGATACTTTTAGGATCGAACAAACCGAGAAACAACACAATGGGATTAGTAATGAAACTAAAAGAGCAGAAAAAGCATTAGAAAAACAAAAATCGGAACTTGAAACCATTAATAGCAAACTCCGGAGGATTGGCAAATTTTTGAATGAAAACCCCGAACTTGAAAACCTCGGCAAGGAATATCCGGGAATTGAAAAACATAATAAAATATTTAGTGATCAGAAAGATGCACTAAAGAGGAAAATTAAGTTGGAAGCTCCTACGCTATTCAGGCAAATCGATAAAACATCCTCCACTAAAAATATAATGGATTTATTGGCAAATAAACATCATAAGATTGAAACCCAAATCCAAACCCTCCGAGCCTCCCTCGAAAACCAGGCCGACAACCAACAGCAAATTATTGAGAAGATTGAACTCAAAAATACAGAGCTTGGCAGATTAAAAGAATTGGTTCAGTTTGCGACTACTTATGAAAAGCAGGAAAATGAAAAATCCAAACTAATTATTAATCTTGCCCAACTTAAAAAATCTCTGGAAATTACTAAAACAGCCAAGCAGAAAATTTCGCATGAATCGGAAATTATAGGGAAACACATCGAAGAATTGCAGGCAAAAAAAGAGAGGGAGGCACTTGAAGCAAAATATAACGACGATCGCAAAATGCTAAAACCCGATGAAGCCTGCCCACTTTGCGGATCCATACATCACCCGTTTATCGAAGATTACCAAAATACGCTTACTAAAACTGAAGAGCAGCTTACTATAAAAACACTGGAATTTAAACAACTCAGAAAGAATTTAGATAAGGCCAACGACAAATACAGCAGGATTGACAATGAAATTATATCGAAGGAAAATGGCCTGAGTAAATTAATAAACGAATTAAATGAAAGCCTTAAAGTTATTGAAGGATTCGTTGAGAAAACCGGCACTGCAGATAGTTCGAATGATCCGGAAGTAAATAAAAAACTCCGGACTCAAAAAGAAACCGAAATCAAGAAACTAAAACAAAACCTTGATTTGGTGATAAAAATTTCCGGATTGGAAGAATCCAAAACCTCAATCGACATTTTAATCGAACAAGCCGAAACACTAAATAGTCTGGAGGGCGAACTGCATCAGATGTTACAATCTTACTCCGGCTATTTTGAGAAGAAATACAACACCGATAAAATTATCCATACCCTGAATACCAAACTTTTGCATTTCGAAGAAGCCATCAAACAAAAAATTAAATTTCAGGAAAAGGAAGTTACTTCCAAATCTATAATAATTGAAAAACAAAACCGACTTACAGATTTGGAGAAAGAGAGTGCTGAAATATCACGGGAATTACAAGAACAAAAAAATAGCTGCAAAAATTTAATTAGTGAAAGAAAATACCTTTTTGGAATCAGAGATGCTGATACAGAAGAAAAAAAACAAGAAAAGATTATAAAAACAACCGAAAGGGAAATTCTGGAACTGGAAAAAACAATAGGGATTAACTTAACAAATAAAACAAATCTTGACAGCCGCATTAAAACTTTGGTGATAGATGCTGATCGGACAAAAGGTGAAATTAATCAACTTGGCACAAAGCTCTCACCATTGTTGCGAATGTTAAATTTCCGATCACCTTTTGATGCATCAATGGCCATGCTCAACGTGGAAGAGGCAGCAGGAATACACGAAAAAGTTTCGCAACTTAAAGTTGATACCGACAAAACCAGGCAATCGCTTGAAGACATACAAGCAGAAATCTCAAAACTTAATGCAAAAGATGATCAGGAAATAACATTACCCGAACTGCAAAAGCTGAAAACAGAAATTGATAATGCTATTTCGGTAATGGATCAGGAAACAGGAACGTTTATTGCCCGGCTTGATAATGACGAAAAAAACCGGACAAAATCAGCAGGTCTCCGCAAAGAGATTTCAAATCAGGAAAAAGAATTTCTTCGCTGGGAAGCCCTAAATAATTTGATTGGTGATGCCAGGGGAAGCAAATTTTCGAGATTTGCACAGCAACTCACGCTCATCCAACTACTGGCCAAAGCCAACCGGCATTTAAAAAAACTCACTGAGAGATACATTGTTATAAACGAAAACATTGGCGAAAATGACGAATTGTTTATTATCGACACCTATCACGGTGATGAAAAGCGATCGGTAAAAACCTTATCGGGTGGCGAAAGTTTCCTGGTAAGTCTTGCCCTCGCATTAGGTCTCTCTGATTTGGCCGGAAACAAAACCAGAATCAGCAGTTTGTTTATAGACGAGGGATTTGGCAGCCTGGATCAGGAAACACTGGATATAGCACTTTCGACACTCGAAATACTTCAGCACGAAACCAACAGGACAATAGGCGTAATAAGTCACGTGGAAGCCCTAAAAGAAAGAATAACAACACAGATTGAATTGACCAAAGATGCATCAGGGAACAGCTTGTTGTTGGTAAAATCCTGATTTTTTTTAGCAATTACATATTCAATCGATTCTTTTTTTATGTATCTTGCCCCACACAATTTTTTTGTCTTCCTAAAAAACCCAAAAAAATATGAAAGAAGAAAATCCATTTATTAAAATTCTTATCCTCGAAGATAATGAAATCGACAAGCGATTGATTTATGCAACCATCGAAAACTCCGATTTAAACCACACCTCTCATATCGTTGACACAAAAAAGGATTATGTAAAAGCCCTGCATAATTTTAAACCTGATGTGGTTTTAGCAGATTATGTATTACCCGATTTTGATGGCAGGCAAGCATTAGAACTACATAAGCAAATAATCCCTGAAGTCCCGTTTATATTCGTTACAGGTCAATTGAGCGAAGAAACAGCCATCAATTGTATGAAACTTGGTGCCTGGGATTACATTATGAAGGATCATATAAAACGACTGCCGGTATCGATAAAAAACGTACTGGCTCTAAGAACCGAACGCCTCGCCAACAAACAAAAGGAAGAGATAATAATAGAGAGCGAAAAACGATACAAAGCACTCTCAGAGTTAACTTTTGAAGGGATAGTTATTCACAACAACGGCTTCATTAAAGATTGCAACCTGTCCTTTTGTCGCCTTTTTGGCTACGATCTTCATGAAATGGGCGACATTAATGTAATTGATAATTTGATCCATCCCAACGACAGAAACCGGGTAAGAGAAAACATTGAAAACAGAATTACATTTCCATACGAAATTACCGGGATTAGAAAAGACGGTTCTACCTTTCCGGTTGAACAGGAGGCCAATAGAATAATTTACAATCATGAAGAGGTTTGCGTAGTAGCAATGCGAGATATTACCAGCCGAAAAGAAGCACTTGAAGAATTAAAACTAAGTGAGGAGAAATTTCATAAAATTTCGAATGCAGCAAAAGATGCCATTGTTCTGATGGATCATAATGGCAAAGTATCGTTCTGGAATAAAGCGGCTACAGAACTATTTCAGTATAAAGAAGAAGAAATACTCGGTAAAAATCTTCACAATATGCTTGCCCCAAAAAAATACCTGGAATCGCACAGAAAGGGATATAAAAAATTCCTGTTATCCGGTGAAGGTGCTGCTGTAGGGCAAATGGTTGAACTGGAAGCGAAAAGAAAAAATGGGGAAATATTTCCGATAGAGCTATCTCTTTCGGCAATCAAGATGCATGGAAAATGGAATGCTGTTGGTATTATCCGTGATATTTCGATTCGAAAAAAAGCAGAAACAGAAATGCTTAAGGCCAAAAAACATGCCCAGGATATGAACCAGATGAAAACAAATTTTCTATCAACGGTAAGCCACGAATTGCGTACTCCCTTAGGTGGAATTCTTGGTTATTCTGAATTATTGCAGGATTGCCTTGAAAATGAGGATAATATAGAAAGTGCCCGAATAATTTTTGAAAGCTCACAACGCCTGTTAAACACTGTTAGTCTTATTATTGATTTGGCGGCATTAGATGCTAACAAAGTTTTAGTTAAAAGAAGACCTGAGAATATTATTGATATTATTAAAAATGTATGTGATTCTTATTTACCGGAAGCAACCGAAAAAAAACTCTATTTAAATCAAAACATCAATGTAATTAATCCGGTTGCCGAAATTGATAGCATTTTGCTAACCCAGGCACTAAACAATTTAATAAACAATGCCATTAAATTTACCAAACACGGAGGCATAACTATAAAATTATCAGAAACAAAAGTTAATACTATTGATTGTTTCGTTGTTTCGATTGCAGATACCGGAATAGGTATCTCAAAAGAAAATATCCCGATTATATATCACGAATTCAGGCAGGTTAGCGAAGGCTACAGCCGGGAATTTGAAGGGTTGGGGTTGGGATTGTACATCACCAATAAATACATCAACCTTTTAGGGGGGCACATTGAGGTTAAGAGTACGCAAAGCAAAGGATCAGAATTTATAATCTATTTTCCGAAAAAAGAAGGGGTATTCCTCCCTGAGCCAATTCAGAAAGACAAAGTTGCTAAAGTGCCTGCCAAAGCAGACGAAAACACAAAGCCTAAAATCTTATATGTTGAGGACGATATTAACCACCAGAAATTTGTAGAGCTTTTCCTAAAAAATAATTACGAAATTACAATCGTTGCTGATGGCCAAAAAGCGATAAATGCTGTAACACAAAACATGTATGATTTGATACTTATGGACATCAACCTCGGTGTTGGCATGGACGGATTGGAAGTAGTGAAGAAAATAAGAGAAATACCATC
This sequence comes from Bacteroidales bacterium, assembly GCA_029939965.1. Classification (GTDB taxonomy): domain Bacteria; phylum Bacteroidota; class Bacteroidia; order Bacteroidales; family 4484-276; genus SABY01. The sequence continues at coordinate 7,060 of JAOZRY010000005.1, forward strand.
ATATAAAGATGTGCCCATAGTAGCAGTAACGGCCAATGCACTAGTATCGCAAAAAAACACATTTTTAAATAATGGCTGCTCCCATTATCTTGCAAAGCCTTTTAGGAAGAGAATGCTTCTCGATTTTATCGAAAAAGCACTGGCACAGTCATGAGCATAGTTAGGGCTTGCTCAAATCCGGGGATGCACTGATCCTAATGCCCAAAACTACAACCCATCGGCAATCGTAAACAATGTTTTGAAAAAAGAAAAGAGAACTGGCATATTGCGTAAATCATTAAAAATCGCATCGAAAACATTAACAATTTTACTTGTTACTTTCCTCCTGTTCATTGCAACATTAAATATTCCGGCAGTACAAACATTTATTACCGGCAAAATTAGCAATCAATTTAGCCAACAACTTAATACCGATTTAAGTATCGGGGCAGTAAAAATTGTCGTTCCAAAAACCATCCTTCTCCAGGATGTTTTTCTTTCTGATCTTAATGCTGACACCTTACTTTATGTACATTCCATTAAAGTAAATATAAGCTTGTTTGGTTTGCTTTGGCAAAAAATAAATATATCGTATTTAGAGATTGAAAACCTGAAAGGCAACATTTTCAGAGGCTCACGGGATGGAGTTTACAATTTTGATTTTTTGATTCGTGCATTTGCAAACAACACACCACAAAGCGATGCAACGCCAGAGGCAATATCCGATAATTCATGGGGGATTTCTGTTGACAGGATTGTTCTCTCAAAAATTAAGGCTCGTTTCAGAGACGAATTTACAGGCATGGATGCGATATTGGATTTGGGTTACCTTGAGATAAACCCGAAAGCACTCGATCTGGAAACTCCGGGGATTTTTGTTGAGGATATTTTATTGGAAAATACCTATGCGAAAATTGTTGAATGGAAGGTTGAAAAAGCGCATAATAAACCCAAAAATAACATTGAACCTGAAACACTAAAAAGTCCTTCTTTTATCATTCCAATGGCAAGTCTCGATTTGCTTACGCTTAACAATGTCAAGTTTATTTATATGGATTCTTCCTCAAACCTCAACCTCGATTTTGATGTAACTCATTTAAAACTTGAACCTGAATACAGTGATTTACCAAATAAAAAAGTGGTTCTAAATAAACTTGATATTTCTGGCATTAAAGCCTGTATTGCTTTGGCATCAGATACTTCATCATCTGCTTACGAGCCGGATAGCCTGTTATTTGTTGCAAAGGTTGAATATCCTGATGCATTCGCAGTATTACCCGGATGGGAAATGAACCTGAAGAAACTGAATATGGAGAGGGCTGTTTTTGAGTACAAAGATGTTAATGTGCCGAAAACTAAAACAGGGATTGATTTTAACCATCTGCTGATAGATACCTTAAACCTGCAAATCGACAATATTTTACTTTCAGATCAACTTTCAGGTTTTAACATCAAGTATTTGAAGTTGCATGAGCAAAGCGGGCTTGTAATAAATCAACTAACCATGCAAGCCGGGTTAACCAAAAACACAGCCACAGTAAAAAAACTGAAGCTGAAAACAGGAAAAAGCCACCTGAACGGAAACTTTAATGCAAAATTCGGTGCTTTTGGCGAGCTGATTAATAATCCCGGAAATGTATTTGTGAATATTAATTTTCGCAATTCATCAATCAATTCAAATGATATTTTTCTGATTGCAAGTATCAATCCCACCGATTCGCTCCTTATGCCTTACAACAATTTAGATATAAACCTGCAATGCGATTTGGTTGGAAAAGTTGACAGCCTTAACATCAAGCTTTTAAATCTAACCACTCTCAGTCGAACAAAAGTTGTTGCTCACGGGCAGCTTTTAGCCCTGACAACTCCTGATAAACTAAATTTCAATTTTTCGATAGATTCACTTTTCACCGGGAAAAATGATTTGGTAAAGTTGGTTGACTCCATCAACTTTTCAGGGATAAATATTCCTGATTCGGTGTTTATTACACTTGCTGCAAACGGAAGACCAGATTCAGTAAACGCTAATTTATTGGTATTTTCAGATTTTGGAGACCTCGCTGTAAAAGGTTTTTATCAGTCGGAAAAAAACATGATCCGCGACACTTTTCACGTCAACATAAAACCCCTGGAGTTGCAAGCCGGAAAAATTCTTGCAATCGATTCATTGGGCAAAATTAATGGTAATGTTACCGCATGGGGCAGCGGCATAAATACTGATTCTGTTTCAGCACAAGTTGATGGTAAAATACACAAGGTTTTTTTCAACAATTACAACTATAGCAACATTTACTTTAATGCTCAAATGAATGGGATGAGCTTCGGGGTTTTGCTAAATTCAGATGATCCGGGTGCTAATTTTGATATTGAAGGAGACCTGAAAATCGATTCTTCTTTATTCTCTTTTAACAGTAACATAAATATTGAATTACTCAATTTATACGATTTAAATTTTATAAAAGAGAAAATCGGACTTAAATCCAGGCTCTCTTTTCAAGGGAAATATACCTCGCTTAACGACCTCGAAGCAAGGATACAAACCGCCAACTCCGAGTTGATTTGGGATAACTCCGTTCTTATAATAAACCCGGTTTCATTACATCCATTGTTTACACCCGACAGCACTCGTTTCAGTATTCATTCCGATTTGGTAAATTTAGATTTTGAAAGTAATATTTCGTTTGATGAGATGGAAAATGTGATGACACAGGCGGCAAAAAAATATTTCGGAACTAATGATTCAGTGCAACTCCCACCGGATAAGCATATTAATTTTGATATGAATGTTAATCTCACCCGGGATTTCAAATCGCATTTTTTATCAAACCTGAACGAGGTAAGGTTGGATTCCATTGCCGGAAGTTACAATAGCGATAACAATTTACTGGAGCTCAATCTCAACGCCCCGGTGATAAGTTACGACAAAATAAACGTTAACAACTTTTATCTGCGCATGAGTGGATTGCACGATTCCCTGCTCATAAGTGCCGGATACGATAATCTTAGTTTCGACACATTATTTACAGGTTCGTTAAGCATACACGAAATGATAAAGAACGGCAAAATTAATTCACGGATTTTGATAAACGATCAAGAAGGCAAATCCGATTATCTTTTTGAGAATTACATTTCCGTTTCCGGAGATAGCTATAAAATTAGTTTTGCTGAAAATGGATTGGTGATAAACGGAATGCCCTGGTTGGTAAAACCCGGTAATTATATAAAAATTTCTGATTCAGCATTTATTGCGAAGGATTTTATTTTCATGGAAAATGATCAGAAAATCAGCTTTGAATCATCAAAACAAAACTACACAATCCAAACAGAAAATTTTGAACTCTCCAATTTACTTAATATTATTAAAAACCCTTACAACAACGCGATTTTCAAAGGCGAGCTTACAACTAACATATCCATTCCCGTCAATAAAAAATACGAGGGTATTTCGGCAAATATAGCCATCAACAATTTTTATTTTCTCGATTCATTGATTGGAGATGTTAATTTCGGACTCAACGAAACCAAAACAAATCTAAACATCCTGTTTTCGTTGCAGAATAATTTGAATAACATTAAAAGCAGTGGCACGATCGGAAAATCCGAATATCCTCAGCCGGTTGAATTTGATATTGATATTGATATTTCTAACCCCGGAATACTCGATGTATTCTCATTTGGCGAAATTTCGGAATCATCGGGTCAAGTTACAGGAAATGCTAAAATTGGTGGGTTTATAAATGATCCGTTGATAAATGGTTTCATCCAATTTACTAATGCAAACATGATAATTAACAAATTAAATATGAATGCTAAATTGATGGATGAACGCATTAACTTTACCAATGAAGGTGTCCATTTTGATGATTTCACAATTTCAGATTCTCATCATAATAAGATGATTATAGATGGGAAATTATTAACACAGGATTTTTCGGATTTTACTTTTGATTTAAAACTAAAAACCATAGATTTTCAGCCGGTTAACAGCACAAAAGATGATAACAATGTGTTTTTCGGAAGTTTGATTATCGACACCGACATCACGCTAAAAGGAGATATGAACCTACCTGTAATTGATGCTGATATTACCATAAAACAGGGTACCGATTTGACGTACGTAATGCCAGGCAGCGAAATTGAGATTGTATCGTCGGAGGGGGTTGTTAACTTTATCGATCCCAACAAAAAAGCCGATACTATTTTCAGAGCAACAAAAGGAGATTACCTAACCGATTCGTTAATTTCGAAAGTAACCGGAATTGATTTAAACGCAAAACTAAAATTGAATCCGGAGGCAAAGTTTACAGTAATTATCGATCCGTATTCAGGCGATTACACTTCGGTTAGTGGCAGTGCTCTTTTAAACTTCAGCATGAATCCGGGTGGAGGCAATATCCTTACCGGAGTATTTGAAGTAACTGATGGAATTTACCAATTGTCTTTTTATGGATTGGTAAAAAAAACTTTTGAATTTGAGCCCGGAAGTTCCATAGCCTGGTCGGGCAGATTAATGGATGCAAACATGAATTTTACAGCCAAACACATTGTAAGAACTCAGTCGGTAGCCCTGATTGCAAACGAATCGACCGGAATGACAGAAGCCGAAAAGAACATGTTTAAACAGCGGTTGCCTTACGAGGTTTTATTAAATTTGAAAGGATTTTTATCAGAACCTGACATAGATTTTAATATCGCACTCCCCGAAAAATACCTGATAAACTATCCACAAATATCAAGCAAACTCACCATGCTCAATTCAGGGCAGAATGATTCGGAGCTTAATAAGCAGGTTTTCGCCTTGCTGGTTACCGGGAGTTTTATTGCTGATAATCCCTTTGCATCAACAGGTAGCAGTACCGACAACTTTGCCTCTACCGCAGCACGCAATAGCGTAAATGGAATACTTGCCGGCCAGCTCAACAATATTTCGAGCCGCTACATAAAAGGTGTGGATATGAACTTTGGCCTTACTTCGTATGAAGAATTTTCGGGTAACAGCAGCGAATTGCGCACCGAATTAGATGTACAACTATCAAAAAAACTTATGAAAGAAAGGCTAACTGTTGAGGCATCAGGTAGCTTCGATGTGGAAGGTACGCGTCAATATACCGGTACCAATACAAGCCACACTTATGGCGAGTTTTCGGCAACTTACGATTTAACCGATAGCCGTGAGTACAAGATGAGGGTTTATCGCGAAAATGCTTATGATCTTTTTGATGGAGAAGTTTCGTCGAGTGGAATAGCTTTCATCATCGAAAAAAGCTTCAACTCCCTTTTTAAGCGAAAAGAAGACAAAAAAGAATAAGAGCCGAATTCAATTTATTATTTAT
>JAOZRY010000005.1:12471-24087 GCA_029939965.1 Bacteroidales bacterium
TTTAAGCGAAAAGAAGACAAAAAAGAATAAGAGCCGAATTCAATTTATTATTTATGATTTATTATTTACGATTTACCCAATCATCAAAATAAACTAAGATAAAGCAAGGCATCTTTTAATTATGAACAAAAAGATTTTCATTAGATTTATATTCTTTGCCGCAATATTATCTGCCATGTTTACGGGTTGTACCGGACTAAGAAAGTTATCTGATGGAGAATATTTGTACAACGGTACAGATATTAAATATGATTCGATTGCATTGTTATCAAACCGAAATGATGTACAAAGGCAGTTATCAGATCTAATCAAATCGCCGAACACTAAGTTTTTGTGGATGCGCCCGTTTTTAAGCCTTTATAATATGGTGCGGAAACCAAAAAAAGAAAAAGGAATCAGGTATTGGGTAAAGAATAAACTGGGTGAATCACCGGTAAAAATGAGCAACCTCAATCTGCCTCAAATCAACTCAGCAATGATTAACCGATTGAATAATCTCGGACATTTTCATGCAACATCAAAATATGAGGTTAACACCAAAAGAAAAACTGCCGGGATCGTTTTTCAAATTTCACCAAACCAACCCTATAAAATAAAACAAACCACTATTCCACAAGGTGAAAGCAACTTAATAAAAAAAATAGGCAAAATAGAATCTGAAACTCTTTTAAAACCTGGCGATCGATACAGCTTAAAGGTTATAAAAAATGAAAGGGTACGTATCGACAAATTCCTAAAGAATAATGGGTACTTTTATTTTAGTGTGAATTATCTTTTGTTCGATGCAGATTCCTCTTCAGGAATCCGCCAGATTAATCTGGATTTAAAGATTAAACCTGACACCCCCACTATTTCAAAAACTGCCTTTACTCTCGACAAAATATATGTTTTCGACGATTTTTCGTTCGAAGACTACCATCCTGATACTACATTTATTAATAACTACTATTATATTTCTAACAAAAACACTTTCAAACCCAACACAATACTTGATGCAGTTTTCTTACGAACTGACAGCCTGTACTCAAGGCAGGAGCACTACAACACACTTAGCCACCTTATGGGTTTGGGTATTTACAAATTTGTAAATGCTCGTTTTATAATTAGCGACACAATTAACAAAAAAATGGATGCGGGTATTTATCTTACACCCGAAAAAAAAATGTCGATAGGTGCTGAAATAAATGCAGCAATAAAATCGAATAATTATGCAGGACCCGGTTTAAAATTAAGCCTTAAAAACAGAAATACGTTCAAAGGGGCAGAATTATTTTCGATTAATCTAAGTGGTAGTTTCGAAACACAATACAATGGTGAATACCAGGGGGAAACGTCCTACGAAATTATCCTTGACGGAACCCTCTCTTTTCCGCGATTTGTACCCTTACGGTTCAATCGAAACCAATCGGCAAAGTATGTACCCAAAACTACCATCAACGTTGGTGGCGGGCTTTACTCCCGAATCCGTTATTACGAGCTTCACTCATTTAATGTTACCTTAGCATACTCCTGGCGTTCGTCCGAACGGATAACGCAGCAGTTCCGACCCATCGATGTAAATTTTACTAACCTTGTAAAAAGCTCCGACGAATTTCAGGATTACCTTGATGATAATCCTACGATCAAAAGGAGTTTTGAAGAGCAATTTATAGTCGGGTCGGGCTATAATATTACTTACAGCAACCTGTATCTTCAAAACAACCGAACTAATTTTTTAATTAGCCAGAGTATAGAACTCTCCGGAAACCTGATGAATCTCATTACAACTAATGTACATGGCAGCCCTCCAACATCCGACGACCAACACAATATACTCGATGTTCCGTACTCGCAATATGTCAGGCTTAGAAATGAAATCCGGTATTTTTTCAGGATAGGAAAAAAAGACCAGATTGGCATACGATTAATTAATGCAGCCGGAGTACCCTATGGCAATTCATCAACCATGCCTTATGTTAAACAATTTTTTGTGGGTGGCACCAATAGCATCAGGGCTTTCAGGGCAAGAACGGTAGGGCCGGGCTCCTATTCCCCCCCCGATACCTTATCGAATGTTTATATAGATCAGGCCGGCGACATCAAAATAGAAACTTCCATCGAATACAGGTTTCCAATTTATGGATATTTAAAAGGTGCAGTATTTATTGATGCCGGAAATATTTGGCTGGTAAATGAGGATGATAAACGGCCGGGAGGAAAATTCGACTCCAAAACCTTTTATAAGGAATTTGCGGTTGGATCGGGCTTTGGGATCAGATTGGATTTTTCGTTTGTTGTTGTACGTTTCGACCTTGCTTTTCCACTCCGTAAGCCAAGTTTGCCCGAAGGCGAAAGATGGGTATTTAATAAGGTGCAACTTGGGGATGCATCGTGGCGCAAAAACAATATTATACTCAACATTGCCATAGGCCTCCCGTTTTAGCCGGTAGAGATGGGAATCTCAACGAATATGTTAATTTGGTGAAACTATCCCATTTTTAGTGTGAAGGCAAAAGTTGTTCCCACACCAATCCTGCTTCTTACGTTTACTGTTTGATCGTGAGCTTCGATAATATGTTTTACTATGGCCAATCCCAACCCGGTTCCTGATTTTTCCGTTTTTCGTGCGCTTTCGGTTCTGTAAAACCGCTCAAAAACCCGGAGTATTTCATCGGGTGAAATACCATATCCATTATCAGTAATTTCAATTAAGATGTTTTCGTCCATGTCAAAAAAACTCACTTTAGTTTTTCCTTTTTTGGCAGCACCGTACTTTATTGAGTTTTCGAGTAAGTTTACCAATACCTGCCTAATCCATTTTTTATCCCCTTCAACCATTATCGGTTTATCATTCTTTTCGGCAAAATAAAATTCCTTTTTTTTCTTTTTTGCTTTTATCTCAAGAAACTCAAAAACCTCCTTTGTTAATTCAACAATATCAAATTTTACTTTTCGAAGAACTATCTGTGAGGTTTCAAGATTAGAAATTGTTTCAAGATCTTCTACAATTGCAATCATCCTGTCGATACTTTTTTCGGTACGCAACAAATATTCGTGATTAATTGCCGGGTCTTCGAGCCCACCATCCAACAGTGTTAGCACATAACCTTGTATATTAAAGATAGGTGTTTTTAGTTCATGATAAATATTACCCAAAAAATCGCGCCGGTAAACTTCATTTTTTTTAAGTTGATCAATTTCCATCTTCTTTTTTTCGCCCCACTCAAGCACTTCCTGGTTTACCCTTTCGATGGTATTTACATCGTACTCATGTTTTTCAACTTTCAATCCCTTCTGTCGTTTCAGGTTGTAAATGGTTTTGTAGATGAGCCTGATTTTTTGATAAACAAATTTTTCGAGGGTATATTTAAAGGAAAAGAACACAATACCAAAAAGCAACAAATCGAAAACAAGAAGCAGGTAAATATTAAAATCGGAAAACAGGTATGTTACGATAAAATAGGCGAGCGAAAAAAACAAAACAATGAGTAGGGCATTATTAAGAGAAAGCTTGATTGGATTGGCGTTTTTCATTACAACTCCATTTTATATCCAACTCCTTTAATGGTTTTAATACTTTTCAGGCCAACCTTTTCACGGATTTTCCTCACATGAACATCAATTGTACGATCACCAACAATCACATCATTACCCCAAACTTTCGAAAAAATCTCTTCGCGGGTAAAAACTTTGTTGGGTTTGGAAGCAAGAAGTATGAGGAGCTCAAATTCTTTTTTGGGAAGTGTAATTTCCTGATCATCTTTTATAATTAGATAACGCTCTTTATCGATCGTAATATCTTTAAGTTTTATTTCCTCAATTTTTTCCTCCGGTTCTTTGTACCGGCGCAGCAATGCTTTAATACGGCTAATAAATACTTTTGGCTTTATTGGCTTGGTAATGTAATCGTCAGCTCCGGCATCAAATCCGGCAATTTGGCTGTAATCCTCTCCCCGCGCAGTAAGAAACACTATTATTGTATTATTTAAATCGGGGATACTCCTAATTTTGCTGCACGTTTCTATGCCATCCATTTCAGGCATCATTACATCTAGTATTATCAAATGGGGCTTTTCCTCCTTTGCTACCATTAGAGCATCTTTACCATTTCGTGCTGCACTTACTAAGTACCCCTCTTTTTTGAGATTATACCCAAGAAACTCCAGAATGTCTTTTTCATCATCAACCAAAAGGATTTTGTATTTTTCAATTTCCATCATAAATTTAATTTTCTAAAAATAAATTATATCTAAAAAAACGCACTAATTCATTCTTCACTAATTCGCGTTAAAAATAGTACTAATTTTACTTCGTCAAAATACTAATATTCAACATAGCCAAAACTTATGATGAAAAAACTATTACTTACGCTAATTACAATCTTTTTGATTGCGATTAATGTTTCCAGCCAAGAGTTTAATGGTGGCTTCCTTGCCGGAGTTTGTGCCGCTGAAATTTCGGGCGACAGGCTGGATGGGCCAAATAAAGCCGGGATTTATGCAGGTGCTTTTGTAAACAGATATTTTACCGACCGTTCATCCTTGCAGATGGAATTAAACTTCGTACAGAAAGGTAGTCGCAAAAATCCTGATTCGTTAAATTACGACACTTATTTACTTAGAATAAATTATGTAGAATTGTTTGTACATTATAAATGGGATTTTGGCACAAGGTTTACTCTCGAAGCAGGCCCTTCTCTTGGAGTACTTATCAACAATCCACCCTATGAAGAAGCGAATGGACAACTCCTCACTGAGCCACCATTTAATACTACAGATTTAAGTATCAATATCGGATTATTTGTAGCTTTAACCGAACGCTGGAAATTCAATATAAGGTATTCAAATTCTATAATTGCTGTCCGTCCGCATTCTAATGGACAAACTTACCAATGGAACAAAGGTCAATATAATGAGGTTCTGAGTTTTACTTTCCATTATAGTTTATGATTTTGAGGTTGGTTAAAAACTGAGTTAAGTAAATTCGGTTTCTATATCCGGAATAGTGGAAATAAGGTTATATAAAAATGGATCATTATCAAATGAATTTATAGCACAGACTTTTCAATTCTTCACATTATTTATAGTTGTGATTAACAACTATAAATAATGCGTACAATTATCACTCTTTCAACACAGTGTAAAAAAAGCTTTTACAAGTATTAATTTTATTAGTGAGTCCGGGCTAAAAAGTCATCGGATGACTACATTTTGAAAGTACACCAGATTTTCGATCCTGTATGTCAATTGTTTAGAAAGTCATCCGATGACTAAATCAGGTCATTTGATGGTTTTTAGACTAAACTCATCAGTTAAAAAAAAACTCTATTTTGTATAAATTTCAAATTCTTATTTTTTAATAATCATTTAAAAATACTTACACCAGAAATATGACCAAAAAAAAGTATGCATTTAACAGGCACATTAAGTTATTCTTAATTTTTCTTTAAGCCAATGTTAAATTTTCTTTGTCTATAAAATATAAATAATATAATTTTGCATCAAATTTAAAACGGGGAACAAAACTTATTTAAATCAAAACAAAAAACTAAAGCAACAAAATTATTATCTTATGTTGTTGATTTTCTGATATTTATAAACACCATCAATTTACCAAAGAAATTTCTTTCGTGAAAATTTGTTAAAACAACATTAATTTTTAGTTCTTTTGTCTTTAAATCAGGAATCGATACTATGTAATTACCTTTTTTGATCGGTAATTAAAATTGATCAAACTTAAAAATAACTAACATGTTTAATTTTATTTATTAACCAAAACTTCAATTATGAGAAAATTTACACTTTTCCTTGCATTGATTTTCTTCATTGGGATGCAAGTAGCACAAGCGCAAACCAGTACCATTACCGGTACTGTTACTAACGCGGAAGATGGAAGTACAATACCCGGAGTTTCGGTTGTAGTGAAAGGAACAACTTTCGGTACAACTACTGACTTACAGGGTAAATTCACACTTAACGTACCTCCTGATGCTCAAAGCCTTATCTTTTCGTTTGTTGGCATGAAAACTGCTGAAATGGAAATTGGCGGACAATCTGTTATTAATGTATCACTCGAACCTGAAATTACCGCCATTGAGGGGGTAGTTGTAACGGCTCTTGGTATTACCCGTGAGAAAAAATCATTGGGTTATGCTACCCAGGAACTGGGAGGTGATGACCTTAATAATGTAAAACGCGACAACTTTATCAGTAGTCTTTCGGGTAAAGCTGCCGGTGTACAGGTTAAAACTAACAACAACATGGGTGGTTCTACCAACATTATCATTCGTGGTAATGCATCTATTACCGGTAACAACCAGGCTCTTATTGTTGTAGATGGTGTGCCTGTAAACAATGATAATACGAACAATAGTGGTCAGATCAGTGGTCGTTCGGGATATGACTATGGTAATGCAGCTTCCGACATCGACCCAAACAACATCGAATCGGTAAACGTATTGAAAGGTGCTGCTGCTACAGCACTTTATGGTTCTCGTGCGGCAAATGGTGTAATTGAGATTACAACCAAAAAAGGCCAAAAAACAACTGGTGGAACCAAAATTCTTGGTGTTAGTATTAGTTCTAACGTAACTACCGGATTCATCGACAAAAGCACTTTCCCGAAATACCAAACCGGTTATGGTGCTGGTTATGGCCCTTACTATAGTGGTGGTGATTATCCGGGACTCTCTGAGTATGATTTCCGTGGCTTAGGAAACGCTCTGGTTGTTCCAACAACAGAAGATGCTTCGATGGGTGAAAGATTTGATCCAGACCTATTGGTATATCAATATGATGCATTCTTTCCAAACAGCCCAAACTACAATAAAAAAACTCCATGGGTGAATGGAGCTAACGGCCCGATTGAATTTTTTGATACACCCTGGACATTCAGTAATAATATTGATATTACAGGTGGTGGCGAAAAAACAACATTCAGGTTGTCATATACCAATTTAGATCAAACCGGTATCATGCCCAACAGCTCAATAAAGAAAAACAATTTCCTCTTCAATGGTACTTATGATATTCTGGACAACCTTAAAGTTACCGCTTCGGCCAACTACATTAATACAAAAGGTAAAGGTCGTAACTCAACAGGTTACAGCGATAATATTATGTCTTCGTTCCGTCAGTGGTATCAAACTAACGTTGATATCAATCAACAGAAAGAATTGTATGACCTGACAGGTGAGAACATGACATGGAATCCACAAAGCGAAGATGACCTGAGTCCAATCTATTGGGATAATCCATACTGGGTTCGTTATGAAAACTACCAGAATGATGAGAGAAACCGTTTGATTGCTTATACACAAGTTGACTGGAAAATTACAGATTACCTAAGCATCATGGGGCGTACATCTATCGATACTTATGATGAGATACAGGAAGAAAGAAAAGCTGTAGGTTCTGTTTCAGGCGAACTCGGTGTTGGTCGTCCGGATGTAACATCAGGATATGCCAGATTCGACAGATCGTTCCGTGAAACAAACGTTGACTTTTTGGCTAAATTCAACAAGTATTTAACCGAAACTCTTAGTTTTAATGCACTATTGGGTACAAACATCAGAAGATCAAAAATTGATCAGGTATATGCCTCAACTGATGGTGGTTTAATTATCCCCAACTTGTATGCACTTTCTAATAGTGCCAACCCAATGCAACCACCTGAAGAACGAGTGTCGGAAATTGGCGTAAATGGTGTTTTTGGAGGTATATCTCTTGGATGGAATAATTTGTTGTATTTAGATGCGAACGTTAGAAGAGACCAATCATCAACATTACCCGAAGATAATAATGCATATTTTTATCCTTCGGTTTCAGGTAGTTTCTTATTCAACAATCTACTCGAAGGTGCAACATTTATGCAATTGGGTAAATTTCGTTTAGGTTATGCTGAGGTAGGTAACGATGCTCCCTGGGGTAGCACAAAAGACACTTATAATAACAACGGACTTTTTGGCACAACAGCTATGTTTTCGTTACCCAACAACAAATCTAATATAAACCTTAAGCCTGAGCGTACTAAGAGTATCGAAACAGGTTTGGAAATGATTTTCTTCCAAAACCGATTAGGGTTTGACTTTGCTTATTATAAGAACAATACTATCGACCAGATTATCCCTGTAGCAGTTTCTTATGCAACAGGTTATTCAGGAAAATATGTAAATGCCGGTGAAGTTGAAAATAAAGGATATGAATTAACATTACGTGGAACTCCGGTTGTTAATAGCGACTTCCGTTGGGATATCACCTTAAACTGGGCTCAAAACACAAACAAGGTTGTTTCTCTCGAAGAAGGCTTAGAAAACCTCCAACTTGCATCACTGCAGGGTGGTGTAACTATTAATGCCCGTGTTGATGAACCTTACGGAACAATTCAGGGTACTGATTATGTATATCACGAAAACGGACAACCTATTGTTGGAGCCAACGGTTATTACCTCAAAACTGAAACTTCTGACAAAATTCTTGGCGACATTAACCCCGACTGGGTTGGCGGCATTAACAATGCTTTCTCGTACAAGAGCTGGACATTTAGTTTCCTTATCGACTGGCAACAAGGTGGAAGTATCTTCTCATTAGACCAGTGGTACGGTATGGGTACCGGTTTATATGAAGAAACCGATTTTACAAACGATCTGGGGAATCCGGTAAGAAGTCCTATCAGCCAGGGCGGCGGATTAATTCTTCCGGGTGTACAAGAAGATGGATCACCTAACGATGTTAGAGTTTCAGGTGGTAACTACCGCGTTTTTGGTTGGTCAAAAAATCCAAACAAAAAATTTATATTTGATGCTTCTTATGTAAAACTGAGAGAAGTAGTTCTTACCTATAGCGTACCAAAAGCAAAATTGGCTAAAACTCCTATTGTAGGAGCATCATTTAGCTTAGTTGGTTCAAACCTCTGGATTTTCAGCAAAGAGCTGCCACATGCCGATCCTGAAGCTACTCAATCATCTGGTAACGTTCAGGGATGGCAATCGGGTGTAATGCCAACCACACAAAATATAGGCTTAACTGTAAATTTACAATTCTAAAACCTTATAAGATATGAAAAAAATCATTTTAGCATTTATAGTATTAATAGGGATTTCAATTTCATGTACAAAGGATTTTGAAGACTACAATACCGATAAGAAAAATCCTACTGCAGTACCTGGTGAAATGTTATTCTCCAACGCACAAAAAGTTCTGGCCGATCAGGTTGCCAGTACCAATGTAAACCTCAATGTGTGGAAACTCTTTGCTCAATACTGGACAGAAACCACATATACCGACGAATCTAACTACGATATAGTAAACAGAACTATTGCTGACCTTACTTTCCGTACATACTACCGGAATTGCCTTGCTGATTTGGCAGAAGCTAAGAAGGTAATTACAACACCTGAACCATTAAATCCAGCAGATGGCGTTACTCAGGCAAACAAAGGGTTCATCATCGACCTGATAATGGCTTATGCTTACCAGCGATTAGTTGACACTTTTGGTGACATTCCTTATTCTGAAGCATTGGATATTGATAACATTACTCCTGTTTATGATGATGCAGCCGGTATTTATGCCGACCTTATCGACAAAACAAAAGCTGCTGTTGCAGGTCTTGATGAAGCAGGTGGAAGTTTTGGAAGTTATGATCTTTACTTCAATGGCGATATTGCTATGTGGAAGAAATTTGGTAACTCTCTGCTTGTAAAAATGGGTATTACTATCAAAAATGAAACTGTTGTTGTTGATGCTTATGCCGGTGCTTTTGCCGAAGGAGACATTTGCGAATTAGTTTACATTGGCGGGTCAAACTCAAACCCACTCTATCAGGATTTGGTTCAGAGCGGACGTAAAGATTTTGTTCCGGCCAATACTATTGTTGACCTGATGAATGGTTTGGAAGACCCACGCCGTCCGGCTTACTTTACCGAAGCCCCCGGAGGTGGATATGTAGGTGGGCTTTATGGCGAAAGTAACGCTTATGCAAACTATTCGCATATTGCCGATCCAATTCAGACCCCGACATTCCCAATTACTCTACTCGATTTTACCGAAATTTCATTCTATCTTGCCGAAGCTGCTGAAAGAGGTTATGGTGTAGGTTCCGCCGAAGAGCATTATGCTAATGCCATTACTTCATCATTCGCATATTGGGGAGTTGATGGTGCTGCTGAGTATATTGCTGCACATGCATATAATGGATTAGAAGGTATTGGAATTCAGGCCTACATCGCTTTTTACGTTAGAGGTTTTGTTGGTTACACATCTTACCGAAGATTAAACGAGCCAGCAATGAACATGCCTCCGTCACCAGCCGAAAGTGCTGACGAAGAGGTTCCAAGAAGGTTTACTTACCCAATAAACGAGCAAACACTTAATACTGCAAACCGCCAGGCTGCTGTTGACAAGCAATGGGATGGTAACGACAAACTTTCAGGAAGAATCTTTTGGGACAAATAAAAAACATTCATTTAATAATTAAACATTCAAGATATGAAAAATTATAGAGTTTATAAAATTTATATGTTACTTCCATTGATCTTTTTTATGGCATCATGTCAGAAAGATCATGATGTGGAGATTGTTAATCTTGGGTCAGAGTTCTTTATCACCGAAAGTGCGATTACCAGCCTGGATACCGAGATAACTATTACAATCGAAAACCAACAGAAAAACCTTGCACAGGTTACTGCAACGCTTTTGCCTGATACTGATCTTGGTTCTATTCAACTAACCGATGGGGCCGGTAGCGAAACATACACTGATGCTCAAACAGGGCTAACAGAAATAGGTGATGAAGGAAGTTTTAAATTTGGTGCTGAACATAATGGAATGGCGTTTTCCAGATCTACAACCATTACTGTTGAAGACCCAATTTCTATCGAAGCTCCCGAAGTGGTACGTAGTGCCGACATAAGCTACTTGCACTTTTCTATCGAACCGGCAGTTGCAACTGTTGATGGAGTAGTGGTTCAAACAAAACTATTTACCGGAGGTACTTACGAAAATGCTACGGGAGATTTTAATGCGATTGATTCTTTGGGTATTATAGGAGCCGATTTTAATCTTTATGACACACTGTTCGTAAAAGTAACAGGTACTGCTGGTACTAAAACTGCCGAAACAGTAACAAAAATTGTTATTATGCCTAACGTTGCTGTTCCAGCTTCTTTTATTCTTATGATGGATGAGGCGTTCGACCTGATTAATGATTCACTTGTATTACCTGATGCTGCTAATGCTGATATAGAATTTACAGGAGAATATACAACCGAAGGTTTAAAAATTGGTTTTAATCTGCCGAATGCTGAGTTTGTAATTGCTACCGAAGATGAGTATGCTCTTGCTGATCGTTTAACAATTGAGAGTGCTGATTTCAGTACAGTGATTACAGCAAACGACAATGTAGCAGGTGGCGAAATTTATTATTTCAGAACACGCCACGATGCCGCTGACGACTATTTTTATGGAATGTTGAAAATTATGAATGTTGATAAACCACAAGGCGTTCTTGAAGATTCATCCATTGAATATGAATTCAAACATTAATTTGTAATTAGTGTTTGTCCATAATGTCCGATTTCTTCGTTATGCTCGTCTTTAAAACCAGTCATTTACAAAAGTAAACTCCTGGTTTTAAAGA
>JAOZRY010000782.1 GCA_029939965.1 Bacteroidales bacterium
GAATAAAATCCTGTGGCAGGTGCCATCATCACTGTTTGATTTTCATAATTAAAATCTTCTAACAGCCATTGGCAGAATCTGTCGGAATCATCAATTGGCAATTTGGCTACCACATAAAAAGCACCTGTTGGGTTCGGGCAAAAAGCACCTTCCATTTTATTGATAGCCTCATAAACTGCGTTGCGTCTTTTGTGGTATTCATCCAAAACCTCAACAAAGTATTCCTCCGGAGTTTCGATGGCTGCCTCAGCGGCTATCTGGCCAAAACTGGGTGGGCTTAATCGTGCTTGTGCAAATTTTAACCCTGCTGCCATGAGTTCTTTATTTTTCGAAATCATCACGCCAATCCTTACTCCACACATACTGTAGCGTTTCGAAACAGAATCGATAAGCACCGTATTTTGATCCAGACCATCGAGATGCATCACCGATTTATGTATCTTACCATCATAACAAAACTCACGATAAACCTCATCGGCAATAAGGAACAGATCATGTTTTAAAGCAATATCTCTAAGTACCTTTAGTTCGTCATTGTTATATACATATCCGGTAGGATTATTTGGATTACAAACCAAAATTGCCTTGGTTCTGGATGTAATAGCTTTTTCGAATTCAGCGATTGGAGGCAGGGCAAACCCCGATTCGATGGTAGAATTGATAGGGACAATTTTAATACCTGCATTGGTAGCAAATCCATTGTAATTGGCATAAAATGGCTCCGGAATAATTATTTCATCATCAGGATCCATAATAGATTGCATAGTAAAAAGAAGTGCTTCTGAAGCCCCTGCACCAACAATAATCTCATCGGGCTTAATGTGGATATTAAATTTGCTATAATAATCAGCTAATTTTTTGCGGTAAGATTCGTTACCGGCCGAATGACTATAAGCAACCAGAATGTCGCTATAATTTTTTACGGCATCAAGTGCCACCTCTGGGGTTTTAATGTCGGGCTGACCTATGTTGAGGTGGTAAACCTTTACACCTCTTTTTTTGGCTTCTTCGGCGTAAGGAACAAGTTTTCTGATTGGTGAAGCGGGCATCATCATACCCTTGTTTGATAATTTTGGCATCTCTTATAGTTTTTATTTTAAACACAAAAATCCCGGCCTGTTTTAGACCGGGACAAATGTCACATTTTTTTTGTGATGATATTCTATTGTAAGATATTTTAAACCAAAGTTTTTTTCTTACTTCTGACCCATCGATTTTGCATTCTCAGGAGGAGTTGTTTCTTCCGGCTTTTGTACCTGTCCCTGGATACGTAAAACAACCGAATTGTTTTTTGCATTGGATTGAACCGTAATAGTTTTGTTGATCCTTCCAATTCTGTTGGTTTTGTATTCTACATTAATTACTTCAGATTGTCCGGGCAAAATGGGTTCGCGAGGCCACTTTGGAACGGTACATCCACAAGACGATCTTACTTTGGTAAGAATGAGTGGCTCTTGGCCTGTGTTGGTAAATTTGAAATCACATTTTCCATCACCTTTATAAGCGATTGTTCCATAGTCGTGTACTGTTTTTTCGAAAACAATTTCAGGTGCATTTGCATTATCTGCAACCACAGCTTCGGTTTTGGTTTCAGCTTTTGCTCCAGCTTTTGCTGTATTGTTTTGTGCCGACAATGCAAATGTCGAAAAAATCATTACAGCTAAGAATAAAGTAATTTGTTTCATAATTTGAAATATTAAATTAGTATCCGTTTTTATTACTGACAAATTTATAAAAGAATACCCGACAATACTAAATAGCCAAAAAGTAAAAATTCCAAATACATTTTTCACTCATTTTATTCACTCTAAAACAGCATGTTAAGGCAAATATTTCTTTGTTAACGAAATGTAAAAAAAAACAGTTAATCCTTCGGTTTGAGCTAACCAACTACATGATGAAACCAATCACTAATGAAATTTACTGTATTAATGAAAATAATGGAACTTTGAATAAAAATAATTAG
>JAOZRY010000783.1 GCA_029939965.1 Bacteroidales bacterium
CCTTATTCTCAACCATATAATAAGGTAATAAGGTTGAGTTGAGTAATTCATTCATCCTTCTACTAAGGTTAAAAAAAATAAGGTTTTCTTACACACACAAATTATAATTCTATAACCGCTTATTCGTCCAAAGGTTCAATTTGCCCGTACGATCCGCAATTATCGCAGATCAGCAGGTTTATCTCCTGAATTTTACCGCAAGCCTTGCATTTGAACCGCTCTATAATTTCTTCTTCTTCCGCCGCCTGTAGCTGGGACGCTTCATCTCCATCAGCGTTTCTGTATTTAACCATCACCACAAAAGTCTCTCGTCCGAGATGCAGCAGGTCATTTTCGTTTATCACCAATTTTTTGTGTTTCAGGCAATTTCGCCTCGAAGAACCAAGGTAGGTGCCATTCATCGAGTTGAGATCAGTAACAACATATTGATTATTGAATAATTCGATTTTGCAATGTTCACGGCTAATTTGGGGGATATCTCCAAATACCTCCATTCCGGTATTTTGTCTGCCAAGTATGATAATCTCGTTGTGAGGAATGTCGATTGTTTGGTTGGTTTTTTGATAGGTAAGAACTATTCCATCAGGTATTTGTAAAATTTGTTGTTTGTCTTCGTTAGTGGAATCATCCTCGGCGTTAGTTATCTCAACATGACTAAGAGGCGAGTTACAGTTTGTGCAGATAGCCGGACGATCTTTTATTTCATCAAAAAAAAGATCTTCGAAACAATAGTCGCATGTAAGTTTGTACATAATTAAATCTTTAGATTGATTCCTGATTCCATTAATTGATTCCTCAGATTTGATAAATCATTAGCTTTGGGGATACCCGACATAAAAACCTGATGATCATCATCCACATCAATACACCATTTATTATTAGTAACCGGTACATCTTTATTTATATATTTTGCCTCCATACCCAAACCTGTACTAATAGTTGAAAACATGGGTTCAAATTGAATTAGCTTTTGATTTGATGAGCCTCTGGCATTTTTATTTTCCTTCTTGGTTATCATGTACGATCCATCCATAATCCTGTTGATGCATTGTGCAAATAACTGATCAGGAAATTTTTGTTTTAACTTATCGAGTTCATATCCGGTATAAACAAAGATATCGGTATCAGATTTCATTTTCAGAAAAGAGCAAAAGGAAATTAATGCCTCATACTGATCAAATGGCTCACCACCCGTAATGGTGATACCGTTAAAATACGCGGAGAGTTTTGAAATTCCAACAGAAAAAGTGGCAACGTCAACAGATTTGCCCGATTCCTGATTCCAGAGTTCCGGGTTAATGCATCCGGGGCAGCGTATGGAACACCCTTGCACCCATATAGCAAGTCGGCGGCCTGCACCGAGATTATAAACCGGAAACATTATTCTGTTCAATTGCCAGTGCATGAAAATTTTACTTTATTGTTGTCGTTGATGTCGATAAATATTCTGAATTTGATATTCTCCGATTTATTCTGGCTATACATAAAATTGGCTATCCCGTTTTTAATGTGGGTTTCTACGCGATTGTTGATGCCACGCCCACCGTTTATTAGGTTGTCAGAGATATAATGTTTTCTAAAATCAGAAACAAATTTATCATCATAATCAAAAGTACAGTTTTTTTGTTTTTTCAGATTTTGCCTTATCATACCTAGATTTTTCAGTAGAATTTCTTTATCCACATCGGGTCTGATAAAATTAAACACAACGAAATTATCTCCAAATCTGTTTAGGATTTCGGGTCTGTTGAGTTTGGTATTAAAAAAATTCTTGATTTCATCCAAAATATTTTTTGCAGTTACTTCATTCGAATCCGAATAATTTACGTTCAATACCCTCTGGCCATGTTCGTCTTCGCTATAAACTCCCAAATTGCTCGTAAAAATAATAAGTGATTCAGAAAAATAAACTGTTTCACCCTTACCATCTGTAAGTCTTCCATCGTCAAGAATCTGAAGGAATTT
>JAOZRY010000141.1 GCA_029939965.1 Bacteroidales bacterium
ACCATCATATATTTTTTATATTAATTGCCCTGCCAAAAATGGTGGGGCTTTTTTTATTCCCCATGCTTTAAGGCAATCCCTTGGTTAGTCGAATTTATTCTTTTTACAGCCTGCTGGAAAGTTTTATCAATATTGTGATAGATGGGGTAGAAGCCTTCATTGTCGAGAATGTTGCGTCCAATCAGGGCTTTTAGCAAGATTTTTATATCACCTTTTATCACTGCTATGCTTTCATTATCTCTCATCACATCGTTTGCTTCAGCAAAATCAATGAACTCATCAAACAGCTTATCGTCAATCTCAAATCCAACATCAAATTCATTTACATTCTCGAATTTTTTTAAATAGTCTCTGTGAGTATCTGTATATTCAAAAGCAAAATCATATACAATTCCACGATTGATCAGGCTGTTATAGTAGGCCAGATTTTCGCCGGATTCGATGGGCACAAAAATATCGGGCATGATGCCACCACCACCATAAACAATTTTTCCGGCGGGTGTAACAAACTTGAGCGAATCATCGAAATGGATACTATCGGCATGTAGTACCTCTCCGTTCATAAACCGGTTGTGGTACTCTTTGTAATAATCTTTGGTTCCGTTTTCGTAGGGTTTTTGGATACTTCGCCCGGTAGGTGTGTAATACCTCGCCACTGTGAGTCGCAGTGCTGATCCGTCATACAGGTTTATCTGCTCTTGTACCAGTCCTTTTCCAAACGAGCGTCGGCCCATAATAGTTCCACGGTCGTTGTCCTGAATGGCTCCTGCTACAATTTCACTCGCCGAAGCCGATCCTTCATCTATCAAAATAATAACATCTTCATTTTCAAAATTCCCCCGACCGGTGGCATAGGCAAAATTTTTGGGGCGGTTTTTGCCTTCGGTATAAACAATCAAATCACCATCTTTCAGAAACTCATCCGATACCTTAATGGCCGCCTGTAAATATCCTCCGGTATTGTTTCTCAAATCCAAGATCAACTTGTGCATACCCTCCTTTTTCAATTCTTTAAGAGCCTCCACCATCTCCTGGTGTGTGGTAGCCGAAAACTTATTTAGTTTTACATACCCGGTCGAATCATCAACCATGTAAGCGATATCGAGGCTGTAGGTGGGTATTACATTTCTTGTAATTGTAAAATCCAGTAAATTGGGTTCTGATCTCCTAAAAATTTTAATATTGATTTTTGTGCCACGGGGTCCCTTCAAAAGTTTCATTACCCTGCTGTTAGTAATTCCAACGCCCGCAATGGTGTCATCTTCTACTATTACAATCCTGTCGCCGGCTTTGATGCCAACCTTTTCGGATGGGCCACCGGCAATTGGAGAAACAACCATCACCGTATCTTTTTCGATCCTGAACTGTACGCCTATTCCTTCAAAATTTCCTTCGAGATGTTCGTTTACCTGATCGAACTCACTTGCTGCAATGTATTGCGAATGAGGATCAAGGTTTTCGAGCATGTTTTCAATGGCTTCTTCCTGCACATCTTCAACATCAACGGTGTCAACATAATCGCGTTCAATCAAACTCATAACATCAGTCAATTTGTTGTAATCCTGGAGGTTAACCGAATAAATCGGGGAGCCGGAATAACTCTGGGAAGCCAATTGGAGTCCTATTAGAATACCAGCTATTAATACCAGGGCAAAAAGTAATGGAAGGTAAACGGTGATTTTATATTTGAATCTGCTCATTTTTAATATCGTTTGTCAAAGTATAATTAAAGGAAATTTCAATTTGCAAAAATATTTATCTTTAGCGCAATAAACGAATAATCAGTAAGTCTGTTTAATTTTGTATTAAGAAATAGTAATAATTGATTAAAAATGTCGAAACTCTATTTAGTTCCCACACCCATCGGAAATTTGGAAGACATCACGCTCAGAGCACTGAAAATATTGAAGGAGGTAGATTTTATTCTGGCGGAGGATACACGCACTTCGGGAATTTTGCTGAAGCATTACACCATAAGTAAACCATTGGTTTCGTACCATTTGCATAACGAACATCGAATTTTTGAAAGGATTGCCGAAAGGATTGCCGCCGGGGAAACTGCAGCATTGGTAAGCGATGCAGGCACTCCGGCCATATCTGACCCCGGGTTTTTGCTTGTGCGCGAATGCTTAAAAAATGAAGTTGCAGTGGAATGTCTTCCGGGAGCATCGGCATTATTACCGGCATTGGTAAATTCGGGGCTACCCGCCGACCGGTTTTTGTTCGAAGGTTTTTTGCCACACAAAAAAGGGCGGCGATCAAAATTGGAGTATCTAAGCCAATTGCCATACACGGTAATATTGTACGAATCGCCACACCGCTTGCTCAAAACTTTAGGGCAGCTTGCCGAACATTTTGGGAAGGAGCGACCAGCCTCGGTATCGCGGGAACTAACAAAAATTTATGAAGAAACCGTGAGGGGAACTCTGGAAGAGTTGATTGTGCATTTCAACAGCAATCCTGTTAAAGGTGAATTTGTGATTGTGGCAGGAGGGAAAAATTGATATTAATAATTTTCAAATCAGGTATCCCCTTCCATCAATCGTGTAGCGATTAATTGAGGGGGGCAATTTTTTATAGCTTTGCAATAAATAAAAGTTTTATAAATCTGATAATATTTACAACTACATGAAATACACATATTATTATCCAAGAGCTTCGGTAACTGTCGATATTATAATTTTTTGCCAATTTGAGGGCAAAACAAAGGTGTTGTTAATTGAGCGAGGAAACGAACCCTATAAAAATAACTGGGCTTTTCCGGGTGGATTTATTGAAATGGATGAAACATTGGAGGAATCGGCTGTGCGGGAATTGCACGAGGAGACGGGAATGTGTGGCGTTAGATTACATCAGTATAAAGCCTATGGCGATCCGGGGCGGGATCCGAGGGGGAGAAATATTTCGGTAATTTTTTATGGATACACTGATATTAAAAACTCAATAGTTGCAGGTTCTGATGATGCCAAAAATGCAGGTTGGTTCAATCAGGATGAAATTCCTGATATGGCTTTCGATCACAATAAGATATTGAATGATGTTAAGCAGTTTCTGAAAATGTAAAAATATTCTTCGCTTTTCCCTAAACTATGGAAATGGATTATGGTAAATCTGTTTTATAATTGGAATTTCCGTTTTAATGAAAAACAGCATACCAGTAGCAATAACAAACATCAATGAAATTGAACTGATGCCAATTTCCGGACCTGCATATTGAAATATTTGACCAATGCAAAATGGAATTATTATTCCTCCCATTGTCATCGACATAAAAAAAATTGTATAAGCACTCGAAGAATACAATCTTGGATAAATTGATGCTACTGACAGCAATAATGGATTTATGGCAGATATAAAAAGAAATACTGTAAAAAACAATACGATATTTATGGTTGTTACTTCGGATAATGGTGCTAAAAACACAAGTATAGCAGAAATTGGGACTATTATAAATAAAGTGCGAAAGACTGTTATTTTTGCTGAAACTTTACGCCAAAATAATCGCCCAATTACATTTGCAACTCCTATAAACGCAAGTACAATATGAGCTGTACCTAATGAAGTGCCGCGCTCTACTTCAAAAAATGTGATAAGCCATGTTAACAATGCTACTGTTGAACCCGCTGCTATAATAATGGTAATTACTATTCCGATGAAAAATTTCCTGTCGAATGATATAATTTCCTTTACAATATGAACAGAAAGTTTTTCGGCCTCATCCACCGGCTCATGCTTTACCAAAAGAATTGGTAATAATGCCGGCAATATCAATAAACCGGGAAAGGCAAAACTCCACCGCCACGATATTTCGAGGTACGAAATAATACCCGGAAAAACAGGGCCGATTACAAACCCCAAAGCCAGAAAACTAAATATTAATGATTGCAATTGAGCACTTTTTTTGCCATAAATATTAGTAGCATAAATGCCGGGAACCATCAACAATACACCTGTTCCAAAGCCAATGAAAAGACACAAAAAAGCAAAAACATAAAATATTTGGCTCTGCGATGCAGCCAAAAGTGAAACAGAAACAATAATCGTTGTGAAAATCATGATGGATTTAATAGTTAGTTTTTTAATTAAATGCGTTATCACGAATGCACAGATCATTATTCCTGAAAAAAAAATGAATGGAAGTATTCCGGCTTCACCTGGTTTTAGATTATAATGAACCATTATAATGTGAATTGTTGATGGTACAAGTAATTGTATCAGACCAGTGACTACTATCATTGGGTAAAAGGCGTTCATTGCAGCCATTGATTGGGATGATGTGGTTTGGTTTGAATTCATCTTAATATTTTCTGTTTTACAACTATTTCAGACTTCATCAGTCTCTACTTACTCTGCGTTGCAGTAAAATTTTTATTTCCTCATTTACAGAAAGTAAACTGTGGAATAAAAATCAGCCTGCGCCTTGATTAAGCGAAACTGACGAAGTCTGTATTTCGGATTTTATTTTATTATTAAAAAGAACAGAATATAAATTTATTGTAATTCATTAGCTCTGTTTATAATTTTCTCTTTGTCAGTGGGGTTTAAGAAAATTTGATGTTTTCTCAATCTTTTAATAAATTTTTTGAGGTAATGTTGTTCAAACATATAGTTGTTATGATAAGAGGATGAATAACTGAAATAGATATCCCAATCCTGAAAATTTGCAGAGTTATAAGCATTTCGAATATCTATACTGTTAAAAGTATTTATAAGGCTATCAGCTCTCATTTTTAAATCTTTCAATAAATATTTCCTATAAGTAGGATCTTTGTTTTCCGGAGAAGCTTTATAAAATTCATCAATTGCTTTTTCTTCATCATTTTCCATTAAATACATTTTTCCTAAATTTATATTTGCTTCGTTCGAAAACGGTTTTAATTGCGTAGATTTAATCAAACTCTCTTTGGCTTTAGGCAAATCCCCCTTTTTTGCATAACAAATACCAAGGCCATTAAACACACCACTATGAAAAGGGTTAGTTTTTAGTGAACTCCTAAAATTGCTAATCGCCTCATCTGTTTTACCTGCAGCGTACAAGGCCACTCCTTTGTACCACAACAAAGGAGTTGATGTAGGGTCGATTGTACTAAACCATGAATGAGCCAGGTCTATTTCGTTTATTACCGATCCGTGGCCATTTGAATATAATATCTCATAAACTTTTTTTGTGTGTATTTCGGTGTTAATTTTTTTTATTCCTGTATATATAGCAACCAACAATATTAAAATTACAGGCACACTTATCAGTAACACTTTGTTTTTGGATACAGGTTGATAGGTATTTTTGCTGAAAAGCAGGTAATGTTTAGCAATTGCAATTGCAATAATAAAATGAAAGTATGTGTTGTGCTCCACCCTTTCGCGCGGAAAACTAAAGAAAGAGAAAACCGAGTATCCGATAAGCGCAAACAACATTAGTGAATAGAATATTCGTTCTTCCCTGTTTTCTGTTACTTTAATTATTTTGGTTAAATAATAAAGGCCAATCAACAAAATGGCGAACCATGAAACAAATCCCAATATTCCATTTTCGGAGAGTACCCACAAAAAATCATTATGTGGTCGTTGCAGTCTCCTTTTTTCTGGCATCACAATTTCTCTGTCAACACCATATTTTGGAATTAAAATTTTCCAGTTCCCACCACCTGCACCAAAAACAGGATACTCACCTATCATTTTTATAGTGCCCTTCCAAATAGCCATCCTGTTAAAAATATTTCCCGATTCAAGTTTAGGTATTTCACTTACATGAGCACCTATTGTATTTTTTTTGTAAGTAGTATCTGTTTTACTAATTGAAATAACAACTATTGTTATCGAACCTATAATTGTTAGAACTATTAGGAGAACCCGTTTAACCAATTTAATATTAATTGTAGCTGTAAAAAATTTACGGTCAATAATTATTTTAAAAACAAATGTGAAAATTACAGCAACCACAGTAGCAACCCAAACCGAACGTGCCATAGTAGCAATAATCATAAAAATAATGAGAACACAATTTGCAAAAGAGACTACTTTCCATAGCTTATTAAAAAAGTATATTCCAAATATATTGAACGGTAATACCAAAAACAACATTTGAGCAAATAGGTTTTTGTGCGAAAATACACCGGTAATTCCATAGGCAGCTTCAATCGAAAAACTCTGTATTCTTATTATTTCTATAAATTGGATTATTCCAACGATTATAATTATGGATGAAAAAACAGAAATTAACTTACTTACCGGATGTAGTATTTTGTTGGTATTGGTAAGTAAAACCGCTGATATTACTAAAAAGATAAAAAATATTATATTCTTTATTAAATCATAAAATGCCTCGGAAACATTTACAGCATTAAATATTGAAAATGCTGAAATAACAATAAACACTAAATATACCGGAAAAATGATCTCCCTTATAACTGTCAGGTCTGTTTTTTTTCTGAATTTCGGAACAAAAATAAAGATTAAAACAAATACAAGCAACCCGATTGTAAAGCCTGTAAATTTTGAAAACAGGGATGGGTCGATCAGTTTGTTACTATTTAAAAAAGGAATTATTGTTAAAAAGAAAACAGAAAAAGACAAAACTAAGATTTGTTGATGTTTCGCATTTTTCAATTCCAATACTTCTCCTGAAATCTTTTTTCTCTCCATTACTAATTTGATTTACAAAATTCAATTATTAAACACAGAAGTATTTTATTTATTATTATGTAATAAATGGCTCTATGTTAAATACAATGGATAATAAAATTATTTCTGTACTTTTGTGTTTGATGAAAATTTCAGAGTTATGAAAGAAAAGGTTTTTATAGTATTGTTGTTTGTTTTTGTGTTGCCAACCTTTGTACAGTCGCAAGAGGCATCCTTTACATTGGACGATCGCGACAGGATAATGCGCACCGAGGAAAAACTTGAAGCGTTTAGAAACGAAGTAAACATAAAACTCGAATCGTTTAGAAACGAAATGGATTCAAAATTCGAAGCAATGAATTCAAAGTTCGAAGCAATGAATTCAAAGTTCGAAGCAATGAATTCAAAGTTCGAAGCAATGGATTCAAAATTCGAAGCTGCTGATACCAAAATCGAGGCAATTAATTCAAAGATTGAAACTTTATACTGGGGCTTCGGGATATTAATTGCACTTATGTTGTTTCTGTTCGGATATATTGTTTGGGATCGCCGTACAGCACTAAACCCGATTCAAAATAAAACCATGA
>JAOZRY010000784.1 GCA_029939965.1 Bacteroidales bacterium
GCCTCTATTTTAAAAGTAACAGATGAACGTCCAACATCGAACGTTCAACACCGAATGAAAAGACATACTTACAATACAGTAGATTATCAGCTATTCCCGAACATACCTGAAGCTCAGTAATAGCTGCATGTTCTGATTTTTGTTTCGTAAACTTTTGAAATTTTAGTTACAATAAAGACAACAGCTTTTGTTTATTCATTGGCGTGTAACTGTTTGATTTGACAATATAAAAGCTTTAAAAAAAGCACGATTTCTCTTGACAACGCCCTGGAAACCGGCACGACTTTTTGTAAGAATATCAACCACTTACAAGGAGTCGCAAATGTCATACCTCAAATCACTTATGAAACAAGTACAACAAGCCACTGATCGTGTAAATAAAATTAAACTCCGTAAGCATCTTAATGCCGATGCACTTTTCAGCACTATGCGGAAAGGTTTTGACAAGATTAACGATCACCGTAAAGGTACCACCGAAATCCCATTAACAGATGCATTAATGTCCGGCTTTGCTGTTTTTTCTTTAAAAGATCCCTCTCTATTAGCATTTGACGAGAGACGTCACAAAGCTCCTTTGAATCTCAAGACCATTTATGGAATGGGTAAAATACCATGTGATACCTCCATGCGTACTATTCTTGACGGTGTTGACCCCAATGACCTCAGGCCTCTTTTTAAAGATGCTTTTCGCCAGTTACAACGCGGTAAGGTACTTGAACAAATGGTCTATATGGAGGGGTGCTATCTTTTAAATTTAGATGGCACCGGCTATTTTTCATCCCATGTGCGACATAACCCATCCTGCATGGAAAAAGTCAGGCGCTCCACTGGTGAAGTTACATACTATCTTCAAATGCTTGGGGCTGCCATTGTACATCCTGACTATAAGGAAGTTATTCCCCTCTGTCCAGAGATGATCATGAGACAGGACGGTGACAATAAAAATGATTGTGAACGTAATGCTGCAAAACGTTTTCTTGCTCATTTGCGCAGAGAACATCCTCATCTGCCATTGATTATCAACGAGGATGCGCTCAGTTCAAATGCTCCCCATATTCATGATTTAGAAGAGAATGGTGTTCACTATATCCTTGGCGTTAAACCAAAGGGGCATAAATTTCTTTTCCATAATGTAGATATGGCCTCAGAAGCAGGTGAAACGGCCGAATTTGTCATTGTTGACAAAGGTAATTCAGACATCAAACACTGCTTTCGCATTATGAATGATGTCCCATTAAACGAATCCAACCAGGATGTACGAGTTAATTTTATTGAGTATCGAGAAGAAAATACAGCCTCCGGAAAAATAAAACGTTTCAGCTGGGTTACCGACTTTGAAATTACTCCTGAGAATGCCATGAAAATCATGCGTGCTGGCCGGGCACGCTGGAAAATAGAGAATGAGACATTCAACACACTCAAAAATCAAGGGTACAATTTCGGGCACAACTACGGCCTTGGAAAAAAGAACCTAAGCGTAGTTTTTGTTATGTTGATGATGCTGGCATTCCTTGTTGATCAAATTCAACAGTTATGTTGCCCCCTATTCAACGCTTTATGGAAAGACTGGAAGACCAAAAGGTCACTCTGGGAGAAGATACGTTTTTGGTTCCACGGCTTTATTTATGAGAGCATGGAACATATGTATCGCTCCATTCTTGGTTGGGTTACAATCGATCTGCGCGAGTAGATCTTTTTAATTTTCAAAGAACGTTGGTTCCCACTTGGAAATATCCAAGGTTGGGCGAATGGAGTATTGTGCTCAAAAAATGTAATTTTGGGTCTTTTTCACGGTCGTGAACCATGAACTTGTAAAGTATGACCGCAAATGACCTGTTGGTTAATAAAAATGCCTCAATATTTATTTTTCAGGCATATTTAGCTTTGCTCCGGGAGAAGCTGTATTAGTATCACCCTTTTTACTGGACGTTGATTATAGGTCTTCGCAAATGAATTG
>JAOZRY010000785.1 GCA_029939965.1 Bacteroidales bacterium
AGTTTTTTTGTTTTTGCTATTTTTTCGGCTTCAAGTACAGTACCCACACGAATATCGAGTTTTTCGAAATCATTAAATTCAATGTTTTCTTTTGCAGGCTTTGCCTTTGCTTCTTTTAATTCATTTTGTTTTTTGGTGTCCAACAATTTCTGTACCTGTGCTTCTACGGTTGCATCGTCCACCTTATCAAACAATAACACGGGTTCGTTTGTCTGGTGTCCGGGTTTTAGTAATTCAGTATTGCCGGCATCAGGCCATTTTAAACCGGATAAATTTAGCATTTCCGATAATTTAATGGAGGTGAACGGGAGGAATGGTTCAGATAAAACAGATAAATTAGCACAAATCTGAAGCGAAATATTTATGATGGTTTTCACCCTTTCGATATCGGTTTTAAATATTTTCCAGGGTTCATTGTCGGCCAGATACTTATTTCCGAGCCGTGCCAGGCTCATCATTTCTGCCAGAGATTCGCGGAATTTAAAATTTTCGAGGCTGCGGCTAATTTTTTCAGGAAACAGTTTTATAGCTTCGATTACTTGTTTGTCGTAGTTGGTGAGGGAGGTTATTTCAGGAACCTTACCATCAAAATATTTTTGGGTAAGTACCAGTGTACGGTTTACAAAGTTCCCGAAAATAGCTACAAGTTCATTGTTATTTTTAGCTTGAAAATCTTTCCATGTAAAATTGTTGTCCTTTGTTTCGGGTGCATTAGAGGTTAACACATATCGTAGCACATCTTGTTGGTTCGGAAATTCTTTGAGGTATTCGTGTAGCCAAACGGCCCAGTTTCGGGAGGTGGAGATTTTTTCGTTTTCAAGATTTAAAAACTCAAAAGCCGGAACATTGTCGGGCAAAATGTACGAACCTTCGGCTTTGAGCATAGCCGGGAAGATGATGCAATGGAAAACAATATTGTCTTTACCAATAAAATGTAGTAAGCGCGATTCGGGGTCTTTCCACCATTTTTCCCAATCTTCGCCTGTTTCTTGTGCCCATTCGCGGGTAGCCGAAATGTAACCAATCGGGGCATCAAACCACACATAAAGCACTTTCCCGTTGGTGTTGGGCAAAGGTACTTTTACGCCCCAGTTCAGGTCGCGGGTAACGGCACGAGGGTGAAGTCCGGTATCCACCCACGATTTTACCTGCCCGTAAACATTGGGTTTCCAGTCGTTTTTGTGGCCTTCCAATATCCATTCTCTAAGCCAGGGTTCATATTTATCGAGAGGCAAATACCAATGTTTGGTTTCTTTCAAAACAGGAATGTTTCCGCTTAACGCAGACTTGGGGTTGATGAGGTCGTTGGAACTTAATGAAGTGCCACAGCTTTCGCACTGATCGCCATAAGCTTTTTCGTAGCTGCAATGAGGGCAGATTCCGGTTATGTAGCGGTCGGCAAGAAATTGCTTGTTCTCTTCGTCATAATACTGCTCCGATGTTTTTTCGATAAAATCTCCCTGCTCATACATTTTCGTGAAAAAGCCGGAAGCAGTTTCGTGATGTATTTTATTTGAGGTTCTTGAATAAACATCAAAGGAAATCCCAAATTCTTCAAATGAATCTTTAATTATTGTGTGATATTTATCAACGATATCTTGTGGTGTAATTCCCAGTTGCCGGGCTTTAATGGTGATGGGAACGCCATGTTCGTCGGAGCCTCCTATAAAAATAACTTCCTTGCCTTTGGAGCGGAGAAACCTTACGAAAATATCGGCTGGAATATATACTCCGGCAAGATGTCCGATATGAAGAGGGCCATTGGCATAAGGCAAGGCTGATGTTACAGTATATCTTTTGAAATGCTTTTCTTTATTGTTGTTCATGATTTAAATTGCTGATTTAAAAAATTTGCGCAAAGATAGGGAAATGAGCATAGGGATTGTTCCCAAATAACTTGACCGTTTAAACTTGTTCATTTGCTCTTTAACTTCCTTGAAAAAAGTCTCAAATAG
>JAOZRY010000786.1 GCA_029939965.1 Bacteroidales bacterium
AATGCTTTTATTATATCCAGAATTTCTGTTAAGCTCTCTTCGCCAACACCTGCATTTTCCATAATTGTGCTAATGTTTTCGAAGGATGCGGTTGGAAAGGGCAGGTGAAAAAGGAATTTTCCCTGAGGGATTGTAAGGTTAATTTTTCGTTCGGTACGCTCGCGCCCTTTGCCAGTCCATACTGCCACATTACTAAAATATTGATTATTGCGGGATGTAGTAAAAAGCACACCCGTATTTTTTTGTTCTCTAATCCGAAGCGTTCTAATGCTATTTAGGTTTTCGTTTGATGAAAGAGCATGAAGATCGATCTCGATAGAAATTTTGTTTACCACTAAAGTATATCTGTTGTAGGGGCGCTTCTTTTCGTAAACTTCTTCTTTTTCGAGAATATTAAAATTTGCCATGGCTTCCAAAAAATCCTGAACCGTTTTTATGTGTAAATTTAGCCTGGAGGCAGCTTCCGATGAGGAAATGCTTCGGTAGTTTACCAGCAACCTGAACATATCTTCAGCATAATTCTTGGCTAAATATGAGCTTAATTTGGCTGTTTCCTTAAAATTCATAATTCGCTGATTTTAATTGATTATTAACCAAAAAAGTCTGATTTCATATTGTTAACCTTATCCAATATCCTTACACCTTCGCCCTTGCGGTAATGCTCAAGAAACTCGATAAAAAGATTTCCCATATTGCTGCACAACTGATCGAATGCCAGGTTGTCTTTGTACGAGAGATAGCTTTTTCGGGAAATGTGTACGGTTACCTGCCCATTATTATCAAAGGCTATCCATGTGTTTTCGATGATGTTAAATGCTGGCTGTAGCAATAATTCCAAAGCCTCTTTATTATTGAGCGGAACAAAAAACAATTTGCTGTCGTCTGTGTAATCAATACATATTAATTGTTTGCGCAGGTATGCGGCCAATGCATATATTTCATCCTTTTCAAAATCAATTTTTGCAACGGGAAAAGGGCGCTCAGTATATGAATCATCCGAATTCCCCACACCAATTGCAGCAAGTTCCAAAACATTGTTTCCTTTCCACCTTGTTTTATTGGTAATCATCAGATATAAAAGCCAAACCCAAAATATTACCATCCAAAATGCAAAAAATCTTGTAATGGGAGGGAACACCAGTGTGGGATTTCCGGTGTGTTGTAGTTGGATGGTTAATAGTACCAACCCAAAAACCAGTAAATATAAAGAGCTGATAAGATACGTGTAGCTTCTGGTTTTGAGGTAGTAAAACCCAAAGCTTATAATACAGTAAATAATAATTACTGAGCCAAGAGCTTTAAAACCGATAATTGGTCCCAAAAACAAAGCAGTAAAAGCAAATATTGCAAGAGAAATAATGGCCGGAATAAAACTGGAAATTGGAGAGCCGGATTTTACCTTTTTGATGTGTGTCATGATTTTATAATTTAAAATTAATAAACTTCATAAATAATGAACTGTACAAAAATACAACTATTCAAATGTATTTGTCAAGTATTTTAACATTTTTTTTGTTTTATTTGCGATGATAAAACCATGCGCTATCAGGGTTGTTTAATACTGTTAAAACAAACAGGTTATGCTTTTTAATTCAATAAAAATTAACAAAACCGAATTTTCTAATAGGGTAGTAATGGCACCACTAACCCGGCGGCGTGCTGATATGTCGGGGCTTACTGCAAATAATCTAATGGCTAAATATTATGCCCAGCGTTCGTCAGCCGGGCTTATTATTTCTGAGGGCAGTTAGGTTTCGCCCGAAGCCTATGGCTACCTTGGGCCACCAGGATGCTATTCCGATACCCAAATCGAAAGTTGGAAAAAGGTTACCAAAGCTGTTCATGAGCACGGCGGAAAAATATTTCTTCAACTTTGGCATTTTTGCATTTAAGCGAAATGATGTTGCCGGACGAAAGGGTTAGGTATCCAGAAAATAGTTTTGTGCCATTTTAC
>JAOZRY010000142.1 GCA_029939965.1 Bacteroidales bacterium
ACGCAAAAGGAGTACATATATTTATGACCCTCCAAACTATTTGGGGATATGTTCACATGTTTGTTTATGATACCGGCAGAGATATGATGGCAAAAGGCATTATTCCGGCGGGCAACATGCTCCCCGAAGTAGCATTCATCAAGCTGGGTTGGGTCTTAGGTCAAACCGATGACCCTGAGGAAGTAAAAAAACTCATGCTTACTCCTATAAACGACGACATTACCGAACGTGAACCATACAACGGATATCTCGTTTACCAGGGGGGCATTCCCGAAGTGGAAGAGTTTATTAAGAAAGTGCATAAGTAGGTTGTTTGTTAAAGGGTTATTTAACTCATATCACAATAAATTACCCTTTTTCTTAAACTGTTTCGCAATCTCTCATCTTCAACCCATACCGGGTTTATCAGAATATTTTATCGTTAGCCGGGTAAGTTTCTTCCTTTGGGCTAACGGCAACGCATACGTGCGGGATGGTTCTTTTTCTTCAATTTGTCCAGCTTAATGTTGGTAGCCAGATTATCTCTTACAGTTAAAGTTTTAATCCTATAACTCATTAGCTATTCCACAAACAGCCACAATACAATATTCGTTTTTTTGATCTAAATCAACAATAAATTCATTTCATTTGCCATTTTTTATTGTTATACCATTAACAATAAATCGTAATTTTGCGCTGTTAACCAAAAAATTTGTAATATGCATTTACCGGATAAAACCGTTGAAAGACTCAGTCAATACAGACGTAATTTGTTGATATGTCTCGGCAAAGGGAAAGAGTTTATTTTTTCACACGAAATTGCAGGACTTCTTCATATTACCCCCGTTCAAGTACGTCGGGATATCATGCTTATTGGATATAATGGCACATTACGCAAAGGTTACGATGTAAAAGAATTGATCGATTTAATTGGTAAAATTATTGATACTGATAATGGTCAAAATGTTTGTATTCTGGGATTAGGAAACCTTGGAAAAGCTATTATAAAATATTTCAGTGGAAAACGTCCGAAGTTAAAAATCGTAATTGCATTTGATAAAAACCCCGAAAAGATCGGCCAGCTCTTTGCCGGAATTCCCGTATGTCATCCTAATGAACTGAGCGATAAAATTACAGAACTCGATATTTCCATTGGCCTTATCACGGTTCCCTTCGACAAAGCCACCGAAGCCGCCGAGCACCTCGTTAATTCAGGTATAAAAGGGATTTTGAACTTTTCGTCCAAACCATTGAACATCGCCGATCATGTATATCTTGAAGAGTACGATATGGTTACTTCCCTCGAAAAAGTAGCCTATCATACAAAAAATAAATAACTAATATACATGCATAATGAATGATTCACAACAAATCAATATTTCCGGAAAAATAGTTGACTTAATTAACAATAAAATTTTTCCGGGAATTGTAACCGCTGAAAATGGAAAAATAAAATCTGTAAAACAAGCTGTTAACGTTGATGATCAATACATTCTTCCGGGTCTTATTGATGCCCATATACATATTGAAAGTAGTATGCTGATACCATCGGAATTTGCCCGAATTGCGACAGTACACGGAACTGTAGCCACAGTTTCTGATCCCCACGAAATTGCAAATGTTCTTGGTATTGATGGTATCCACTATATGATTAATAATGGGAAAAAAGTTCCCTTCAAATTTTATTTCGGAGCTTCGTCCTGTGTTCCGGCCACTGGTTTTGAATCGTCAGGAGCAAATATTGATGCCCGGCAACTTGATGAGTTGTTGAGCAATCAGGAAATCAAATACATGTCGGAAATGATGAACTTTCCTGGAGTATTATTTCAGGATAAAGAAGTTATGGAAAAAATTGCCGTAGCAAAAAAGCATAACAAACCTATTGATGGGCATGCTCCAGGGCTCAAAGGCGATGATGCACGCAAGTATATCGAAGCAGGAATTACAACCGACCATGAGTGCTTTACAATGGAAGAGGCATTGGACAAGATTAAGTACGGAATGAAAATTCAGATACGTGAAGGTAGTGCAGCTAAAAATTTTGATGCATTGGTCGGCTTACTCGAAACCCATGCTGACATGGTGCTTTTTTGTTCCGACGATAAACACCCCAACGATCTCATTAAAGGGCATATCAATCAATTGGTAAAACGCGCCATTTCAAAAGGTTACGATCCATTATTGGTTTTAAGAAGTTGCATTTTGAACCCCATCAGGCATTATAATCTTGATGTAGGGCTTTTGCAACCCGACGATGATGCTGATTTTATTGTTGTAGATAATCTGAAAGACTTCAACATAAAAGAAACGTATATTCAGGGCAATCTGGTTGCAAAAGAAGGACAAGCTTTGATACAAACGGTTCCGAAAACTGAGCCAAATATTTTTAATGCGGGTAAAGTAACCCAAAAAGATTTGTTGATACCTGCTACTTCGAGCCAGATAAAAGTGATTAAAGCTTTTGACGGGCAACTGATAACAGAAAAAATAATAGCGGATGCAAAAATCGAAAACGGAAATGTAGTATGTGATGTTGACAATGATTTCCTGAAACTTATCGTTTTGAACCGTTACCAAAAAGCTATACCGGCAAAGGCTTTCATACACAATTTTGGGTTTAAAAGGGGAGCCATCGCTTCAACCGTTGCTCACGACAGCCATAATATTATTGCGGTTGGAACTTCGGATGAAGAAATCATGAAAGCCATTAATTTATTGGTTGATTCCAGAGGTGGCATATCGCTGGTAAATGGCATCGAAGAACATATCTTTCCTTTGCCCGTAGCCGGGCTTATGTCGGCAGATGATGGATACAAAGCCGCCGAAGCATACGAAAAAATGGATCATCTTGCCAAAGCTCTGGGTTCAAAACTAAGAGCACCATACATGACATTATCGTTTATGGCCTTGCTCGTAATTCCTGAAATAAAATTAAGCGATGAAGGATTGTTTGATGGAAATAAGTTTGGATTCACCGAACTCATGTGTTAGCTCTTTAGGGTTTGTAATATCATTTTTTTTACATTTGCAAGAAATATTTTTAGACATGAGAAAAAAAATTAAACTCGACATCGACAAGCTGGATATTGCAGCCAGTAAACTTAGAGCTATTGCACACCCTATGCGCATTGCAATAATTGATCTTTTGCAGGAAAAGGGACTAAGCGTAACAGAAATTTATGAACGATTGAACATTGAACAGGCTTCAGCATCACATCACCTCAATATTTTGAAAAGCAAAGGTGTATTAGTATCACAAAGAAATGGGAAAAAAATCATCTATTCATTAAGAAATCGAATACTTACAGAAATAATTGATTGTATTAATCGCTGTAACGATAATTAATAACAGCACTTGATATTGCTATAATCAACGACAGAAACTAAGGGAGTTGCCAACTTTCTTTCATATCCCAATTGGCTCTAATATTGATCTCAGCCGGAAAATAAAAAACATTTTCCGGTTGTCTTTTTTCTACGTAAATCCCTGTATCCCAGTGTTTGTTACTCCATTTATCCTGAACCGCTTTTATAAGATAACTTCCAGGTTTCAGATATTGATAAGAAACCGTTTGCGATTCGGAGATATAAGTTTCTTTTAAGATATTTTCTTTTTGATCCAGCAACTGCAAAATATATGGGTATCCTGAATCTTCGATGGAAATATTTAATATCAGGTTTCCGTAATCGCTCTCCCGGCCGGTACTAAAGGAAGCTTGTAATGAATCATTTGTAAGCCCGTAGATATCGAAAAGTATCGAATCAGGGAACAAAAATTCATACCTAGTGGCCTCTGTCATTTCATAATCCAGTTCAAAAATTCGGTTCAAACTATCCAATACTTTAAATGGGGCACCTTGCATTGTATCATCAGCAGCCACAAAAAAAACATCTTCAAAATCATAAGCATCCAATGGATTTGCCATTACCATCCGAAATGGGTGTCCCAAATCCAGTATCCTTCCATTAAGGCTGGTCTTAAACTCTATTCTTTCTACAATTTCTATATCATCATTTTTCTTCCCCTTTTTAATCGGAGCATTTTTCTTTTCCCTCGAAAACACTATCCAAAGCGTATCCAATATTGTTGTATCATCAGCCACAACCAGATGCAAACTATCCAACTCCATATCTCTAACCCATACCAAAAGCGAATCCCTTCCCCGGTTCAATTCCTCAATTTTCCAATCCTTGTCCAATTCTTTATTAATAACACTAAATTTTGGGTCTTTAGCAGGGAACTTGTAATTGATTCTGAACTTTGGTGGGTAAAAAACTTCCTCATCCAATAATCGCTGGGTAGAGTCGATTTGAGCAAATAAAAAAAGCTGGTAATACTCCTTAAACATATTTTGCAAAACCAGGGTATCATAAATTAAACTATCCGGCAGCAGTGCAAGCGAATCGCCATTTGTTAGTGTATCAATAACTGTTGTAGGAACATCGGGGATTATTGGACTAACCAACGAATCAATGAATGCGATCTCCTCGTTGGGTTGATCGAACTTATAATTGCTGTTTACATCTTTCAAGGCAAATAATCTGTATTCCTGATCTCGCAGGTTAAGTAATTGGAACTGCCCGTTTTCATCGGTTTTTGAAATGTACAATGGCCGTGCAAACATTGGAATCGAATCCTGTGGAATAGTGTCGATGGTTGGAGCAAAAAGCATTACAAAAACATCATCCCGGGGTTGTAGATCAAAAGCATTAACAACTTCGCCGGCAATAGCAAGGGAGTCGATATGATCGCCGGTGGAGAATACATACAAGTAATTTACCAGTGGGTTTTCTTCGGTTAGATCAACAATAGCGTTACCAAAAAAAATTGTATAAGTAGTGCCAGGCATAAACTCTTCCTCAAATTCGATCAAAAGATTTTTGCCCCTGAGTTTAAATTCAGGTTTATTTTTTAAAGGCGGAGAAATTAAAACCTGTTGATTAGGGTTTTTTAGCTTCACAAACTCATCGAATGTTATCGAAATTTTTTGTTTGTCGAAAAACAAAGAGTAATTAGGCGGGTTACTACTTATTACTCCGGGAGGCTGAGTATCACGCGGCCCACCACCAGGTGAAACCGGATTTGCACATCCATAAAAAATTGATGCAATCAGAAAATATACAGCCGTTTGTACGATAAAATTTTTTGTTTTCAATAGATTGAAATATTTATGCAAAAATGCAAAAAATAGTTTTTAGTGGTATTGATAATTTACCCAATCTGCTGTTTTAATTTTATTTAGGTTATTTTTGATAATTAATAAACACCAAAATACGTATGAAAAACCTGATTTCACTCATTGCTTTGTTTTTAATAATATTAATACCAGCAACAGCACAAATAGTTCCTTTTAAAGATAACACATCCGAAATTGCAAATTTTGAAAGTAAATCATTTCATCAAGCCCCAAACAAATACGATAATAAATCCGATGGGGAAATCAACATGGTGTACGCACGGTTTAATTGGGAAATAAACCCCGAAATTATCTTTATTAAAGGTTGTGTAACTTTATATTTTACTACAAATGCAGAGCAGGTTTTTGAGATCGGCCTGGAGTTAAACAACAACATGAGCATCGACTCGATTATTTTTAGAAATAATTATGTTTCACATCAGTATATCTCAACCTTTAAGTTTAACATTGAACTTAGCGATACACTGGAAATGGGGACGCTGGATTCGCTTAAAATATTTTACCAGGGTGTTCCTGAACAAGGTACCGGCTTCGGATCGTTTGTGCAGGACGAACACAATGGCACTCCAATTATCTGGACACTTTCGGAGCCGTATGGTGCTAAAGAGTGGTGGCCCGGAAAAAACGATCTGACAGATAAAATTGACTCCATCGATGTAATTGTTAAAACACCTAAGGCATATCGGGTGGCAAGTCATGGCGATTTGATTTCAGAAATATTGGACGGCAACAGCAAAATTTACCATTGGAAGCATCGCTACCCCATTGTGAGTTACCTTGTTGCTGTGGCGATTACAAATTATGTTCAGTTTACAAATTATGCTGTTCTGGAGGGTGATTCGCTACCCATTCTCAATTATGTTTTCCCTGAAGATTCTGCAACAGTTTTCGACCAAACGGCCAATACTTTTGAGATGATCCAATTATTCGACACATTGTTTGGCTCCTACCCTTTTAGCAGCGAAAAGTATGGACACGCACAGTTTTCGTGGGGTGGAGGCATGGAACACCAAACCATGAGTTTTATGAGCTACTATTCGCACGATTTGAGGGCTCACGAGCTTGCACATTCATGGTTTGGCAACAAGATTACGCTTGCTTCCTGGCACGACATTTTCCTAAACGAAGGTTTTGCAACCTACGCTACAGGCCTGTCATACGAGAATATGTACAATGGTTATTATTGGAATATTTGGAAAAGTAACACTAAAAATGCTGTACTTACCGAGCCTGACGGATCGGTTTATGTACACGACACAACCGATATAAACCGGATATTCAATGCCCGTCTGTCGTACCATAAAGGAGCCTATCTGCTGCACATGCTCAGGTGGGTTTTAGGAGATGACGATTTTTTTGCTGCAATTAGAAATTATGTTGCCGATCCTATGCTAACATATCGGTTTGCAACTCTCAACGATCTTATTGATCATCTTGAGACTGCCGGCAACATTAACCTTACCGAATTTTTTAACGACTGGTACTATGGTGAAGGATATCCTATTTACAGCATAAATGTGGCACAGGAGGAAAGTAGCGGGGATATCCATATTAGTATTTCCCAGGAACAATCGGATATTTCGGTTGATTATTTTGAAATGCCAGTTCCGGTAACCATTTATGGCAGCGGTAATCAAAAAACTTTTGTTTGTGAAAACTCATATTCGGGCGAACACTACATTTTTGATAACCCCGGTTTTGTGTTGGATTCGGCAAAGTTTGATACAGAGCATTGGATTTTGGCCAAACTGAATTATTTAAATTTAGGAATTGAGGATTTGGCAAAACAGAATTTATTTATCCATCCCAATCCGGCTGATAGTGAGGTTTGTATTCATATTCCGGAACAAATAATAAGATACATTGAGGTTGTGGATATTACCGGACGTAATGTTCTAACAATGTTTCCGAAAACAGAAGGAGAAAGCTTAAGAATTGACATTTCAGGTTTAAGCTCAGGGCTATATTTTGTAAAAGGCTACACCAACAATAAATGCCATGACGGGAAATTCATAAAGC
>JAOZRY010000787.1 GCA_029939965.1 Bacteroidales bacterium
AAGGACCCGCCATGATCAGATCCCGCGTCTTCGTGCTCCTGCTGGTGATTCCAATAACACACTTCCTGTTACTCTTTCATCATTTAACGCAGTTCAAACATCAGCAAATTTTGCAAAGTTAAACTGGGTAACACAATCTGAAAGTGGTATGATGGGATACAATATCTACAGAAATTCACAGAGTGGTGACTTAGCAGATGCAATCAGATTAAGCTTAACCATTATCAATGCATCAAACTCTTCATCAGGTGCGAGCTATTCCTATGAAGATACAGATGTTGATTTGGGAGAGACATACTCTTATTGGCTGGAAAGTATTGAAAATGGTGGAACCACAGAATTCCAAGGTCCCATTCATGCATCCCCCGAAAAACCAGTAAGCATTATTTTGCAACTACTAATAAAATAATGTAATTAAGTAGCAAAAAAAGTGTAAAAAATCAATTGATAAGAAGTGCCCCTTTATTAAATTGTGTTTGCCGTAAATACAACAAAAAGGAGCACTTCTAATGAATGAAGAAAAAATAATGACACAAAAATTGCAAGGAAAATTTTCAAGATTTTTGAATAATCTCTCAAAGGAGATAACAAAACCTGAACAGAAATTCCTCAAAGAAGCTGTTTTTGGCATCCTCTCATCACAAAGCTGTATCGTACGCAGGTTGGCTCAAACTTTAAATGAAACAGTCTCCTGCAAGAAGACCCAGGAACGCTTAATCTACCATTTGGATAAAGAGAATTTGGACAAAAAAGTGTCTCAAAAATTTCTTCAACAGGAATGTAAAAAATTAGTTCCCACAAGCTTGATAATTGTAGATCCAAGCGATGTCGTTAAAAAACATGCAAAAAAAATGGAAGGTCTTTCCAAGGTTCGTGACGGTAATGATGGAGTTTGGAAAACTGGCTATGATGCTATAGATATTGTGGGTGTAAATAAGGATAATGGTGAGTTGTCAATTTTCCCTATGCATTCCCAACTACACAGTAATACCATAGAGTTGGACACTCTCAAGAATAAGATATTTGACCGAATTGAAGATATTGTTGTATATTCCAATAACACAGGAACATTTGTTTTTGATCGAGGTTTTGATGATAAAAAAATAATTAAAATGCTTCACGAACATGCCGCTTCATACATCATCAGGATGAAAAGCAATAGAAACGTATTTTCGAATAACATAGAGCAAAATATTCTAAAAGTGGTTAATGCTACAAAGCTAAAAACGAAGTTTAATTCTGCAAAAGGTGTAAAAATTTCAGCAGGTATTACTCCTATAAAAATACAGCTAAATACGCACCCTGTTAAGAACCCCACGTTTGCAGAAATGAGTCTTGTAGTTATTCAATTGAAGAGCAAAGACAGTTATGGAAAAGTTCGTAAAGGTAAAGTATTCTTTATTACAAACGTGTCGGAAGAAGAAATAAATCACCAGAATTTAGCCCAATATGTATCAGAATCTTATGTAATCAGGTGGAAAATTGAAGAAGTACACAGACAAGTAAAAACTGATTTTGGTTGGGAAGATATGCAGTTATTAACATATCGCAGATTGCAATTTCTTAACACATTGCTCTGGGTCGCAATGAGTTTTTTGTACCAGCTTGACAAATGGAAACATAAGCTGGCAAAAGTATTTACATCGATAATGTTGGAAAGAAAAAGTAAGCTGTCTGAACTAAACAAATTCATTTATTACAGGCTGGCTATAGTTGTAAAAATTTGTTTTAACAGGGTTGGATTATATAACAAAACTGAACATAGAAAGCGAATTGAACAACAAAATCAATTGATGGTGTCATTTTTGTGAAAATTTTTCGGGGGATGCCTGAAGGTCCCATTACTTTGACAATCATCGAAGAGGAAGATTCACCTGTCTTACCAACAAGTACAGCTCTGCATAATGCATATCCAAATCCATTCAATCCAGAAACAACTATCAGTTTCTCGT
>JAOZRY010000788.1 GCA_029939965.1 Bacteroidales bacterium
ATATTTCAGGAAGTGGGTGTCAGAAATCGCTGAGATCGAGGCGGACGAAGTGTTGTAAATCAAGGAGTTTACTTTTGTAATTGCGATGTGCAGAGCTTGCCGAAGTAACTGTTTCCAACAAAAAGACAGGGGTTATTCATCCCTTCAATTCAATCTCTGGGTTAAAACCCAGGGCTATGGAAATCTCAAAACTTCCTTTATTGACGGACTCTAATTAAGTTTTACCTGATTTCCTTCCACCAAAGCAACTTCTTCGGGTGTAAGCAAATCGAAGCAAGAGTTATCTTCAATCAGAGAAGAATATGTATTTAAATAATTATTAATCATAATTGTTGTAACAATTCAGCAAACAAAATCATTTACCTAACAAAAATAAAACTGATATAGATCAATATTTTCCTGACCCATGACAATAGTTTTGTTATCCGGTTCACACACAAATAGCTCATTTATTGTGTTTTTACAAAGTATTTTTGCACGCTAAATAAAAAATTGAACCCGGTTTGGAGTTCAATTTTTTTTCGTAGCTATTGTTATTAAAAAAACAAATGTTAAATAGATAACAGTAAATTTATTAACACAAATTAAACTATTGTAAACTAACAAATTAATTTAAGTATGAAAAAGTTATTAAAATTTGCCGCATTTTTTGCACTCTTACCATTCTTTGTAATGACAAGTTGTAACGATGACAACGATGATCCTCAACCACAAGAACAAGATCGTTTTGATGCCTTCAAAACTTACATGACAAGCAACAACATGGATCTTAGTAATGTTCTTGACAACTGGATTACAACAGCAGAAGCTGTTTACACAGCTAACACTGACGCTGATGATGCAAACGATTATTTTATTATTGATATTCGTAATGCTGATGATTTTGCAAACCCTGGTCATATTGATGGAGCTGTAAACTCTACATTAGGCAATGTATTAACAGCAGCAGCAGATGCTGATGGAAGACCAATTGTAGTGGTTTGTTATACAGGCCAAACTGCTGGTCATGCTGTTGTAGCACTTAGACTAAGCGGACACCCAACTGCACAGGTTTTGAAGTGGGGAATGAGTGGTTGGAATCTTGCAACTGCCAGTCCATGGCAATCGAACATTGGTGATGCTGCTGATGGTGACCCAAACTGGGCTGCTGCTCCCGGCGAAATAGAAGCTAATGCTCCCCAAACTGCACCTACATTAATGTACTTAACCGACAACATGGATGAAGTTCTTGTTGACCGGGTAGTTAAACTCCTTGAAGGTGGCTTTAAAGGCGTTGTAAATACTGATGTTCTTGCAACACCGGCAAATTATTTCGTCAAT
This sequence comes from Bacteroidales bacterium, assembly GCA_029939965.1. GTDB lineage: Bacteria > Bacteroidota > Bacteroidia > Bacteroidales > 4484-276 > SABY01. Next base: position 1,321 of record JAOZRY010000788.1, read on the forward strand.
AACTATTGGGCAGAAGCAGATGTTGAACATTATGGCAACATCAAAACTGCTCACCGCATTCTACCTTTAACACTTAACGATGGTGAATATGCTTACCTCGATGGCGCAGCAAAAGTGGTTACTTACTGCTGGACTGGACAAACATCTTCGATGATTACAGCATACCTTACTGTAATGGGTTATGAAGCCTACAGCCTAAAGTTTGGTGCTAATGGCATGATCCACTCAACACTTGAGAGCCACAAATATTCAGATGGAGCAATTATGGGCTATCCACTTACTACAAGTAAGTAAAGAATAAATAAAATAAGTGAGCTGCCTTTTGGTGGCTCACTTTTTCTATTTTAAACCTTTTTTTTCTCTCTCTAATATAAATATGAATCAAAAATAATCAGAAAAATGAAAAAATTTATTGTTACAGTTATTGTCATGATGTTTATCGCCCCGGCGTTTGTTTCTGCACAGGGTTGTATGGAAGCTAAATCAGAGGATGGTGTAAACGTTATGGGGTATCTCCAACCACAATGGGAATACAACGAAAACAAAGGAGATGCAACAAACAATTTTTATTTCCAGCGTGCCCGAATTGGCATAATGGGAACTATACCTTACGATTTTAGCTACTATGCAT
>JAOZRY010000143.1 GCA_029939965.1 Bacteroidales bacterium
CCCAGGTTAAAACCTGGGGCTATGGAAACCTCAAACCCCCAATTCATTTATTTGCTACTTTATTGGCGCACACTAAATAGTGTCCGTCCATAAAGTCGGTGTTTAGTTCAGAATGTTCGAGTTCGAGGCTTGCGAAGTTTTTAAAGTCAGGAGTTTACTTTTGTAAATGATTGGGTTTGAAGACGAGCGTAACGAAGAAATCAGACTTTATGGACAAACACTATTTAGTGCAATTAGATCAATTAGAAATTTCATACATCAATCGCTTTTCAGGCTTGCCTGTATTAGGGTTTGGCAGGTTTGACCAAAACCCTTCCAATTTACCAAAACTATCTGCTTACCGGCAACCAGATGTGTGTTATTAAAACCAATCGTGAATGTTTCATCTGCTCAAAATAAGTAACCCAAAAAATAAAACCATACTCTTTTGGGTTAATAAAGCTTTTGGTTTTCTATAAAAAAATAATTTATGGTTAAGGTTTACGGTGTAAAGCTAATCGATGATCTTCGATTTATTGAAATGAGAAGTGTTTTTCAGGCTTGCCTTCCACCTGAAGTCTGCAAAGCTGCAAAAAAATTTAAGTTCCCGGCAGGTATTCAGCGAAAGGTTTTGGGTAGCCTGATGCTACGCGCCATACTTTTTCGCGATTTCAATCTGGAATCGAAAGATATTAAAATTGGATATACAGATAAAGAAAAACCTTTCCTGCAATCATATCCTAACATTCACTTCAACATATCACATTCGGGTAGATGGGTTGTAATTGCATTTTCATCAAAAAAAGTAGGTGTGGATATTGAAAAAGTGAGAAAGATAAATTTCGGTATTGCCAAAAGATTTTACTCTGATGAAGAACAGAAACAGCTATTTTTGCAGACTGATAAAAAACAGCTCGATTATTTTTTCGACCTTTGGACTCTCAAAGAAAGTTATCTGAAAGCACTTGGAACCGGACTAACCAAATCGTTATCATCTTTTACAATGCTACATACTAAGGGCAATTATAGTTTGCACGAAGCAGATGAAAAAAATGAGGCGATATTAAAGCAATTATTCATCGACAGAAATTACAAGCTTTCGGTTTGCAGCTTTGGGGAAAAAATTAAAGGAGATGTTTCAGTACTTTACATCAACGATTTACTTGAAATATTACAAGTTTGAAATAGAAAATTAACATGAAAAATTATAGAAGTTTAACACTACGACTGAGTTTCACTATTCTTTCCATCACACTGGCCATATTCATTGCTATTCTGGCTATTAATTATGAAGTTACCCGGCGCAACCAGTTGGAAGATGCCCGCATGGATGCCGAAAATATTTCGAAACTTACGGTAAGTCAAATAAATGAGGCCTTGAGTACCGTTGAGTTACCCACAAACTATCTTGCTGAGTATTTATCGCACAACGAAATAAACACCACAGAGTTTTCGGTAATGTTGGAGTTGCTTACCGAAAATGACGATCGTGTAATAAGTTGCTTTGCCGTCTATTTTAAAAATGAACAAAGGATGGCTCTTGAAAAACTCAGTTATCTTTTTTTTAAAAACGGCGTTGATAAAGATTCCCTTTTTACGATGTATGAAGATAAAATTAAAAGATGGGCCGAAAAATTAAAGACACAAAACAAACCCTATTGGAGCGAGCCTTACATTGATGAAGAAACCGGTGAGCTAACATCTGCCTACCTTGTGCCGGCTTTTATAAACCATACCGACAGCACTCCTATGCGCGGCATTATTGGCGTTGAGTTCAGGCTGCAATGGCTTAAAGCTATTATCGAGGCAAAGAAAATCTATAAATACGATTATGTTTTTATTCTTTCAAAAGAAGGAAAACCAGTGGTTCGCCCCGGCGGTTTGTACAATCAGAAAACTGATATATTTCAGATTGCCAAAGATTTGAACAACCCTGAAATAATTGATTTGGCCAATAACATGATGGCCGGGAAGAGTGGTTCAGTTGAAGTTGGAGGAGTATTTCACCATTTGAATTCCATATTGTATTATATGCCTGTTACATCTACCAATTGGTCGGTGGCGGTTGTTTTCCCAAAAAAGGATCTTTACAAAAACCTATACAATACAACCATCAAACTTGGCATATCGGGCATTATTGGTTTTATTTTGATTCTGATAGCCGTAATATTGATTACAAAACGGATGACACGTCCGTTGCAAGAGCTCTCATTTGCCGCTCGCGAAATTGGGCAGGGAAACCTTAAAGTAACAATGCCTGAAGTAAAAAGGAATGATGAGGTTAAAATACTGAGAGAATCTCTCGACACCATGCAGAAAGAGCTACAGATTTATATTAAGAATTTGATTAGCACAGAAAAATTTAGAGAGAAAATTGAAAATGAGCTGAAGGTAGCACGCGATATACAAATGGGCTATCTGCGCAAAGATTTCGTATCGTTTTCCGAAAATCATAATTTTAACATTGTTGCTGCCATTAAACCTGCACGTGAAATAGGGGGTGATTTTTACGACTTTTTTATGCTCAACGAAAGTACACTATGTTTTGCTATTGGTGATGTTGCCGGTAAGGGTGTGCCTGCCGCACTGTTCATGACAATTGTTCTTACCCTCACAAGATCAGGAATTTATACCAATAAAAATCTTGGAATAGTGGTAAATAAAATGAATAGCGTTCTTGTTGAGAGAAATGAAAATTCTGTTTTTACCACATTTTTTATCGGACTTTTAAATACCGAAACCGGCGAATTAAATTTTTGCAATGCCGGGCATAACTATCCGTATTTGTTGAAAAACTCCGACTTATTTGAAATAAAAGCTACACATGGCCCGGCACTCGGTGTTGTTGCTGATGTAAAATATAAAACCGGAAAATTAACTATCGAAAATGGCGACAAGCTACTGCTTTATACCGATGGAGTAACCGATGCAGAAAATGAGAAGGCTGAGTTTTTTGGGAAAAACAAACTTGAAGATTTTATTAATGAGGATATGGATAAGAGCATCCAGGACATTACATCAGGTTTGATAAGAACGCTCAAAAAACATAGTGGCAAAAGTCAGCAATCCGATGATATAACCATCCTAACGCTTGAATGGGACAATGCGATAAGGGGAGAGGGATAGAAGAAGGGGAAAACGATCGCTGTCCTCGAAACCCACAACTCGTAATATTTATTTCAAAAAATCAATTATTCATATTACGCGGCTCTACAGTTAGTTTGACGTTTCCAAGTCCTACGGACGTTGGAAAGTCGGGGTCAGGCCTGGAAACTTTCCATCGTCCGCAGGACATGGAAACTTTAAAGTGAAAAATAGTTTAAAATTATTGAGTTCTGTTTTTATCATTGAACCATTGTCCCCTTGTCCCATTGAATCATTCAACAATCCTTCCTCTGAGCTTCAATCTGTTGATTTTACCATTCTCCGTTTGCGGAAACTCAAGTACAAATTTTATAAACTTTGGTAGCTCGAAACGTGTTACAATTTTAGATATCTTATTAAGGAAATTATCTTTTTGTTCCTTCGGCCAATCTTCACCTTCAACAACCAAAACCAGTTTTTCCCCTAATTTATCATCTCGATCGGAAGATATAATAAAACGCTCTGTAATATAATTTTCGAGTTTTTCTTCGATCAATTCAGGAATAATATTTACACCTCCCGAAATAATAAGATTGTCGTACCGACCCACAATTTTAAAGGTAGTATCATTATTTATAATTGCTATATCGTTGGTTTTAATATCATTATCAGAAATTTCGGGTGCATTAATAATTAGTCTTTTACGATAATCGGTATTTATTTTAACTCCGGGAAGTGCATGTAAAAGACCATCGGCATAGTAGCCGTTCAATCGCTCCATGGCAATATGCGTTACTGTTTCCGTCATCCCGTAAGTAGAATATATTGAATTATTTAGCTTTTTAATTTCATACCTCAAACCATCAGAAACTGAGCCACCACCAATTATCAGGTTTTTAATCCGGTTAAGTTTTTCCTTGCCATATTCCTCTTTTAAAATCTGGAAAACCTGCAAGGGAATCATTGCAGCAAAATGAAAATCTTCATCAAAGTCTCTTAAAGGATTTCCCGAAGGCTGAACAGTTTTTAAATTAAGGCCTAAAACCATAGCGCGAACCAGCATCATTTTGCCGGCAATAAAACTGGCAGGCAAACAAAGTAGAGCTTTATCCCCTCTTCTCAATTTCAGAAAGTTGCCGGTTTTGAGGGCACTGTTCACCATCTGTTGCTTTTTAATTCTAATGTTTTTTGGTGAACCTGTGCTTCCACTGGTTTTTGTAATAATATATGATGATTCGTCGAGCCAGGTTTTAATGAAAGAGTAAATAGATTTTTGCCATTCCTGACTTTTAGGATTTCTCAGGAAATTGTTAGAGTAATTGAGCAGATCATCTTTTTTTAGAAAAACCCCATCAATATTTATGGCAAATACTTCTCTAAAATCCATTAGATAAAACATTTAAATCCCAGGAAACATCCGGATTATAATAAAGTTTAGCGTTTCTAATTTCGAGTGGTGAAGGAATATTGTTGGTAAAAAGCTGGCCGGTACCAAGCCCTTGGGGAAGAGGATTATTTAAGGTGTAAGCCCATTGTGCAATGGCATTTAAACCAATATTGGATTCGAGCGCAGAGGTAATCCACCAGCCAATATTCAGGCTTTCGGCAATTGCAATCCATTCGGTGCAACCCGCAAACCCACCATGCAACGATGGTTTCAGGATAATGTAATCGGGGAGCAATGCTACAAGCAATTCTATTTTATCACTTCTGTTATTTACACCAATCAACTCCTCATCGAGGGCAACGGGCAGTATTGCTCTGTTGCACAAGTTGGCCATTGCTGCAAATTGCCCCTGTTCTATTGGTTGCTCGATGGAATGAATATTGAGTTTGGCTAACTGTTCAAGTTTATTATTTGCATCTCCGGCAGCAAAAGCCCCATTTGCATCAACTCTTATTTCCATATCAGCAACCGAAAATTCATCCCTTATCATTTTTAATAACGATAACTCCGTTTCAAAATCGATAGCTCCTATCTTTAACTTAATACACCTGTATCCCCGTTTTATTTTTTCGTTAATCTGTCGATTCATAAACTTAGAATCGCCCATCCATATCAATCCGTTGATGAGAATACCCGAAGTTCCATGCGTGAATTGCGAGGGGAACAAAATCTTGTTCTTTCCGGTATGCAGGTCGAGAAGTGCAGTTTCTAATCCAAACCTTACCGAAGGAAAATCCAACAAACCCTCATTAATCCAATATTCATAATTTTGGATGGATTGGCAAACTTCAGCAATTTTATCTTCGAGATCGGGTGTGTCATCGCAACTCAAATTTTTAAGCGGAGCAATCTCACCAATTCCGAAGTGCTGATCATAAAGATTATCTTTAATAAAAATATACCAAACATCCCGATCGTGCATCACCCCTCGTGAGGTGCCAGCGGGGTGAAGAAATTTTAAATTGTATTTTTTAAATGTAGCAATCATAAGCTTAGTAATATTCCAATACCAAAAAGTAAAACATAAGCAAGTGCAGAGAGCGATAATTTTTTTAGAAAAGGGTCCAGTTTTTTCAGCTCCCTGATTTTTAATATCTTAATTAAATCATTAATAAAAAAGGGGATGACAGCAATAAACAGGAATTGCCAGGGCGAATAATAATTTATTGATGAATATGCAACTCCACAACAAATAGCTATTCCGATGAGAAATCCGTGATATATGCGTGCATTTCTAATCCCAATTTTTACAACTATGGTGTTCTTCCCGGAGTTTTTATCGTTCTCGAAGTCGCGCATATTATTCAGATTGAGAACCCCGGTGCATAGCAACCCCACCGAAACTGCCATTAACCAGGTGGATGGTGGCAGCAAATGTGTATTAAGAAAATAGGTTCCTAAAACCCCGGTGAGGCCAAAGAACAAGAAAACAAACAAATCTCCCAATCCCTGATATCCGTAGGCAGTTTTGCCAAGTGTGTATTTCAGAGCGGCAGCCATACTAATTATTCCTAAAAAAAGAAAAAGCAATGCTTTCCACGATCCGATTCCGAGCCCTACAATTATCAGGCTTACACCACTTATAAAAGTGAGTAGCGAAACAACTCCAACGCCTTGCCGCATTTCCTTTTTGGTAATTGCGCCGCTCTGAACCGTTCGGGTTGGACCCAGCCTTTCTTTGTTATCGGTACCTTTGAGCGAATCGCCGAGATCGTTGGCCATGTTTGATAAAATTTGTAGAAGCAACGTAGTAAGAATAGCGAGGGCAATTACCAGGCTATCGTATTTTTTGTCGGAAACGGCCATAAAACTCCCCGCCAGGGTACTCGAAACAGCGAGAGGCAATGTGTGCAACCTCATTGCTTTTATCCATGATATAGTATTTGCCATTACGGAAACTTCGGGTATTTATCAAAATCAGGATCACGTTTTTCGAGGAATGCATGTTTACCCTCCTGCGATTCTTCGGTGAGATAATACAAAAGAGTTGCATTGCCGGCAAACTCCTGCAAGCCTGCCTGTCCGTCCAAATCTGCATTCAACCCTAGCTTAATCATTCGCAAGGCCATGGGGCTGCGTTGCATCATGGTTTTAGCCCAGGCTACAACTTCATCTTCGAGTTTATCCGGTGGCACTACTTTATTTACCAGCCCCATATCTTCGGCTTCCTTTGCCGAATATTGCCGACACATAAACCAAATTTCTCTGGCTTTTTTCTGCCCTACAATACTTGCGAGGTACGACGACCCGAAACCGGCATCAAAGCTCCCTACTTTTGGTCCGGTTTGTCCGAATATGGCGTTATCGGAGGCTATGGTTAAATCGCAAACAACGTGCAAAACATGACCGCCACCAATGGCATACCCGTTTACCATTGCAATTACCGGCTTGGGCAACGATCTAATTTGTTTTTGTACATCAAGCACATTCAATCGTGGCACACCATCTTTGCCAATATATCCACCTGCTCCTTTTACATTTTGGTCGCCGCCAGAGCAAAATGCTTTGTCGCCAACACCTGTAAACACCACAACATTTATATCCTGATTCTCCCTGCAAATGTTCATGGCATTGCTCATTTCGGTAGTTGTGGTGGGAGTAAATGCGTTGTAATACCGTGGCCGGTTTATGGATATTCTGGCAATTCCTTCCCAGAAATCAAATAGTATTTCTT
>JAOZRY010000144.1 GCA_029939965.1 Bacteroidales bacterium
TATGGAAACCTCAAACCCCCAATTCATTTATTTGGTACTTTATGGACGGACACTATTTAATTTGTAATTACCATTTTATCATGGATTAGATAATCAATATGTTATTCATATCATAAAAATCCCTTTCTAAAAATTAACATAAAATTAAACTTTGTAAGGTTGCAAAACACTCTTCTATCTATATTTTTGCTGCCAATTTGGAAATAACAATTATTTTAAAAAAAATGTTAATAAATAGTGAAAAAAAGGATAAAATAATTGTTGCTATTATATTTGAAGAATTTTACTTTGCAAACCAAAATAAATAGAATTTTGGCTGAATTTTTTTAGATTTTTTTTTAAATAATCAAACATTAAAATTTACACTTATGAGAAGAAAGTTACTTAGTATGATGCTTGTAGTGGCTATGATAGTCTCTGCTCAGGCAATTTTTGCACAGGGTTCAACAACTTCGGGTATGAACGGCAGGATAATTGGCTCCAATAGTGAGACATTACCTGGTGCTACTGTTGTTGCTGTTGATGTTCCCTCAGGATCGCAGTATGGAACCGTTACTGACCTTGATGGTTACTATCGTTTGCCCAACATGAACGTAGGCGGCCCATACAAAATTACGATTACCTATGTGGGGTATGAGCCTTATGTTAAAGAAGACATCTTCCTTACTCTGGGTCAAACTTTTAAGTTAGACGTAAACCTTAGCGAACAGGCACAGGCACTCGAAGGTGTTGAGATTGTTGCTAATCAAAACGATGTGTTCGATGGTAACCGGAAGGGTACCGAAACTTATGTAAGTAATGCAGATATCCAAAAAATGCCAACCATTAACAGAAGCATTTCCGATTTTGCCAGACTTACACCACAAGCCAGCATTTCGAGTAATGGTGCTATCTCTATTGCCGGTATGAACAACAGGTACAACGCCATTTCTATTGATGGTGCTGTTAACAATGATGTATTTGGTCTTTCTGCTCAGGGTACCAACGGTGGGCAAACAGGCGGTACTGCCATTTCGCTGGATGCTATTGATCAGTTCCAGATTGTATTGTCTCCTTATGATGTTCGTCAGGGTGGTTTTACCGGTGCCAGCATCAATGCAGTAACACGCAGAGGAAATAACAATTTTGAAGGATCTGCTTACTATCTTTTTAGAAATCAGGGTATGGCCGGAAAAACCCCAGGAAAAATTGAAACAGACGATCCACAGAAATTGCCTGATTTTACAGCAAATACTTACGGTTTCCGTATTGGTGGCCCAATCATCGAAAACAAATTGTTTTTCTTTGTAAGTGCCGAACTCCAGCGCGATGAAACACCCAAGCCATTTGATTTTAGTACTTATAATGGTGATTCTGATCAGGAAGATCTTACTCAATTGGTAGATAAATTACAAGGGTATGGATACGATCCGGGTGATTATTTGAATCCCGCAAGTAAACTTGAAAGTGATAAATTCTTTGCCCGTCTCGACTGGAACATTAACAAAAATCATAAGTTGATGATTCGTCATAGTTATGTAAAGAATACCTCCACAAGTCCGGGAACATCGTCAAATTCAAGCCTTAAGTTTTCAAATAATGGTGTGTATTTCCCAAGTACTACCAATTCATTTGCTGCTGAATTAAAGAGCAACTGGAATGATAAATCAAATAGCCTGATTGTTGGCTATACAACGGTTCGCGACAATCGCGACCCGATTGGTGGCAAATTCCCTGCTGTTAGAATTTATGATGGCGATGGTACAATCTATTTTGGTTCTGAGCCTTATTCGACAGGCAACCAGTTAGATCAGGATATTTTTACAATAAACGATAATTTCTCTATCTACAAAGGCGCTCATACATTTACCTTTGGTGCAAATATGGAATTAAGCCATACATACAACATGTTTATGCGTAAAGCATTTGGTGAGTATCGTTTTGCTAACATGCAAGCATTCCTGAATAACGAAACTACTTCAGCATTACAATACGAGAGAGGTTATTCGCTGGTTGACGATGTTGTGGGTGACGGGTCTAAAGCTGCTGCTGATTTTAATACTTTACAGCTTGGTTTTTATGCTCAGGACGACTGGCAGGTTAATGATAAATTTAAAGTTACTATTGGTTTGAGGTTCGATGTTCCTTTCTTCTTAGACGAACCCAGCCCGGGAACGCATGGCGATGTTTGGCAAAACTTTAATGATTCTACGCTGTCACTTGTCGAATCCAAAGGCCTTGATACTTATGGTGCTCAGGCTGGCAAAATGCCAAAACCACAGCTTATGTTCAACCCACGGGTTGGTTTTAACTGGGATATTAATGGTGACAAATCCACACAGCTCCGTGGTGGAATTGGTATGTTTACAAGTCGTTTGCCTCTGGTATGGCCGGGAGGTTCGTACACCAACAACGGTGTTACAATTGGTGGTGTTTATCAAAAAAGTGAATGGGGACAAGATATCATGTTCCGCCCACAATGGGACAACCAATATACCAATGAAGATTTTGGAGCTGCCGATGCCATTCCATCAGGACAAATGGATTTATTTGCCGAAGATTTCAAATATCCCCAGGTATTGCGCACAAGTGTTGCAGTTGACCACAAACTTCCTTGGGGAATGGTTGGAACTGTTGAAGCTATGTACACCAAAACAATCAACAATATTCTTTATTTTAACCTCAATCAAACACCATCTGATAGTAAATTAACAGGTGGTCCTGATGACCGTCCACTCTTTCCGGGAACAAAAATTGATTCGAGATACTCCAGAATTATTGTTGGAACAAATACCAGCGATGGTTATTCTTACAACTTTACTGCACAACTTTCAAAGCAATTCGATAAAGGTTTTACCGGAAATCTTGCCTATACCTATGGTCGTTCAATGGCACTCAATGATGGGACTTCTTCACAAAACTCCTCACAATGGCGTTATATGGAGAATGTTAATGGTTTGAATAATCTTGAATTAAGCTATTCGGATTTCGACCTCGGATCGCGTGTTATGGCCTTCGTTTCATATCGTTTGGAATATGCTAACAACTTTGCTTCTACATTTAGCTTGTACTATAATGGTCAGTCAGGCCGTCGCTTTTCGTATGTTTACAACGATCGCGGTAACTTAAATGGTGAAGGCGAAAATTCAGGCAACCTTATTTGGATACCAAAAGATAATAGTGAAATTAATCTGGTTGATATTGGTACTGCCGGTGAAGAAGGTTATGTTTCGGCAGCAGATCAGTGGACACAATTGGATGGTTTTATTAACGATGATAAATATTTGAGCGAAAATCGCGGTGGATATGCTGAAAGAAACGGTGCGCGTTTACCTTTCGAAAGTATTATCGACTTCAAATTTATTCAGGATTTTATGATGGACTTTAACGGAAAAACACACCAATTGCAGTTTACCTTCGATATCTTTAATTTTACTAACCTGATTAATAGCGATTGGGGTGCCCGCAGGTACATTTCTAACAGCGCATACCAACTTGTGAAATTTGAAGGATTTGAAGAAAATGGCACATCGCCCAAATTTTCTTACTCCGGCGAATCACAGGTTAAAGACATTTATAATATCAGCGATTCAGGTATTAATAGTTCAAGATGGCAGGGTCAGATTGGACTGAGATATATCTTCTAAAAAAAAGTAATTTTAATTACATAAAAAAAGGGGCTTCAATAAGAGCCTCTTTTTTTATTTTTGCATCTCTTTATAATTTACTGAAATGAAAAAAGCACAAAAGGAAAATAAATATTTGAGCAGATCAATGGCATTCGTTTTAATAATGTCGATGATTCTGCTATTCCACTCCTGTAATTCCCAAAATCCTGAAATTAATAAGCAACCCTATCTTGTGGTTCTTTCGATGGATGGTTTCCGTTGGGATTATGCCGGAAAAACCAACACTCCAAACCTGGATAAAATAGTTTCGGGTGGTGTAAAAGCCGAACGGATGATTCCTTCCTTTCCTACCAAAACATTTCCAAATCATTATACCATGGCCACCGGACTATATCCCGATAATCACGGGATTGTTCTCAATGCCTTTTACGATCCCGAAAATGAACGTCATTATTCTGTGGGCAATCGCACAACAGTAGAAGACGGGACTTTTTATGGTGGCGAACCCGTTTGGGTAACTGCCGAAAAGCAAGAAACCACTACAGCTACATTATTTTGGGTAGGTTCGGAAGCTGATGTGCAAGGCATACAACCTTCGGAGTGGAAAAAATACGAACACAAAATGCCCTACGGCGATAGAATCGATACAGTAATTTCATGGTTGAACCGACCCCCGGAAATCAGACCACACCTTATTATGTGGTATTTTGATCAGCCTGACGGAGACGGCCATGCCTTTGGTCCCGACAGCCCTGAAATGATTAATACTATTCAATACCTCGATTCTCTCGTGGGAGTTTTTATGAATAAACTGCATCAATTGCCAATTGCAGATCAGGTGAATTTTATTGTAACATCCGACCATGGAATGGGGAATCTTTCCGAAGACAGAGTAGTAATGTTGGGAGATTACATTGAAAAAGATTGGATTAGTGATATTCAGGGTAGTAACCCCATCTGGACAATCCAGGCAAACGAAGGTTATAACGATGAAATAGCAGAAGCTTTATCTACTGCCGATCATATTGATTGGTGGCAAACAGGAGAGCTACCCGAACGATTACATTATGGTACTAATCCCCGTACCCTCGATTTTGTTGTTGTTGCCGATAGTTCGTGGAGTGTGTTTTACGATAGAAAGGGTAGATATTTTGGTGGCACTCATGGTTTCGATAATGCCAACTTGGATATGCACACCATATTTTATGCTACCGGTCCGGCCTTTAAATCTAATGGTTTTGTAAATCCGGTTTTTAGTAATGTTTCCCTTTATCCATTAATGTGTGAAATTTTGGATATTGAAGCAGCACCAAACGATGGAAACCTGAATGAGGTAAAAATGATGTTGAAATAAAACTGTTCTTATCAATTGAAAAACCAAAAACTTATACTCGCTTCAAAATCTCCTCGTCGCAAGCAATTGCTCCACGACATGGGTTTCGACTTTGAAATAAGAACAAAATCTGTTGATGAAGATTATTCCGCTCATCTCAAAAGAGAAGAGATTGCTATTTATCTCTGCGAAAAAAAAGCAAAGGCATTTTCTGAAAATGAAATTAATGAAAATGAAATTGTTATTACCGCAGATACCATCGTGTGTTTGGGCGATAAAGTTCTAAATAAACCCGGCAATCGTGAGCATGCCATCGAAATGCTGAGTTTGTTATCTAATAATGAACACCAGGTAATTACGGGAGTTTGTTTGCGCAATAAGGCTAAAATGCAATCATTTTATGTGATTTCTGATGTATATTTCAGGCATCTTACACGAAACGAAATCGTATTTTATGTAGAGAATTATAAACCTTTCGACAAAGCCGGTGCTTACGGAATACAGGAATGGATTGGTTATATTGGAATCGAAAAAATTAAAGGTTCGTATTATAATGTAGTTGGATTGCCAACGGCACGACTGTATGAAGAATTAAAAGTATTCTAAATCAATTTATTATTTTTTATTGTCGATTTATTATTGAAAAGAGAAAAATGAAAAAACCAACAATATTAATTACAAATGATGATGGTGTTAATGCACCAGGAATCAGAACGTTGATTGGCATTATGCGTAAATTAGGTGATGTTGTGGTAGTAGCACCGGATTCGCCCCAATCGGCGCAAAGCCATGCCATTACAGTATCGGAGCCGTTGCGATTAAAGCTTATTAAAGATGAAGATGGTTATCGTGAGTTTAGTTGTAATGGCACGCCTGTTGATTGCGTAAAGCTTGGGACGAAGATTGTACTGCGCAAAAATCCTGATTTGGTGGTCTCAGGTATCAATCATGGTTCCAATGCTTCCATCAATGTGGTGTATTCAGGAACTATGGCTGCCGTTATCGAGGCTTCCATCGACAAAATTCCGGCTATTGGTTTTTCGCTCAACGATTATTCGCATCATGCCAAATTTCATCATGCCGAAATATTTATCAAAGAAATTGCACAAGGGGTTCTCCTCAGAGGGCTTCCCGAAAGTGTTTGTTTAAACGTTAATATCCCGAAAATTTCCAATGAAGAGATAAAAGGCATCCGGGTTTGCAGGCAGGCAAAAGGATCGTGGGTTGAGGAGTTTGATGAGCGGGTTGATCCGCGCGGGCGAAATTATTATTGGATTACCGGTGTTTTTAGTAACCCCGATCACCAAAAAGGTACTGATATCCACGCTATGGAAAATAATTACATTGCTGTTGTTCCAATGTCATTCGATCTTACCGCACACAATGCCATTTCATACATTAATAAATTTGATTTTGTAACAGAAACAAAAACAGGTTTTTTAATTCAAAATCAAAAAAACTAATCTGCCTTTCCCGATTTGATCGTGATGAAATTTTTGGAAAATACTTTGCGAAAAGATTCCTGGCCATTCGGCACTTTTCTGGCCATAATTTCTCCGGCAATTACTTTGCTTTTTATTCATTACCTTTTTTTGGCAGCTTCATCATTTTTTAATGCAAAGGCTTTTGGAATTGATAAGTTTTATCTTCTTTCACTCTCCTCAAATTTATTATTGATGAGGTATTATCTGGTAAGTGTAAAATTATTTAAAACCGGAAAAAGTATTTTTATCACTACTTTTTTGCTCATAATATTGTTTTTTTTCTTTTTAGCATTAAGCCCATGAAATACTATATTATTGCCGGAGAAGCATCAGGCGACCTTCATGCATCTAACCTGATGCGAAAAATTAAAGAGAAAGACCCGGATGCCGACTTTCGTGTTTGGGGTGGCGACCTTATGCAAAAGCAAGGTGGAAAACTGGTGAAGCATTACCGGGATTTGGCATTTATGGGATTTATTGAAGTGTTGGCTAACCTGCGTACTATTTTGAGTAATATCAAATTTTGCAAAACCGACATTTTGAAATACAGCCCTGATGTTTTAATATTGGTTGATTATCCCGGTTTTAATCTGCGAATTGCAAAATTTGCTTTCGAAAACAATATTCGGAATTTTTTTTATATCTCACCACAGGTTTGGGCCTGGAAAAAATCGAGGGTGAAAAAGATAAGAAAGTATGTAGAGCGTATGTATGTGATTTTGCCTTTCGAAGAGGCATTTTATAAGAAGTACGATGT
>JAOZRY010000145.1 GCA_029939965.1 Bacteroidales bacterium
GATAATGCGATAATGAGACAATGTGATAATGCGACAATGCGACAATGTGATAATGCGATAATGAGACAATGAGATAATGTGATAATGCGATAATGAGACAATGTGATAATACGATAATGCGACAATGCGATAATGAGACAATACGATAATGCGATAATGAGACAATACGATAATGCGACAATGAGACAATGCGACAAGCATTAAACCATTGAATCATTTTATCATTTTAGCATTTTAGCATTTTATCATTAAACCATTTTAGCATTTTAGCATTCTATCATTAAACCATTTTAGCATTTTAGCATTTTATCATTAAACCATTTTAGCATTCTATCATTCTATCATTCTATCATTAAACCATTTTAGCATTTTAGCATTGAATCATTTTAGCATTAAATCATTTTAGCATTTTATCATTGAAGCATTTTAGCATTGAATCATTGAAGCATTTTATCATTGAAGCATTGAAGCATTGAAGCATTAAACCATTAAATCATTGTATCATTTGACCGTATTTTCTAAAGCACTTTTTTTATCAGATCAAGCTTATCGAGGTTGTATGGAGGGTATTTTATCGGGATGTCGATCCAGGTAGCTCGTTTCATCACACTCTTGTGGTGCGAAAATGTGTTGAAGCCATGAATACTATGATAATTTCCAATACCACTGTTTCCCACTCCGCCAAACGGAAGTGCCGGATTACTAATGTGCATAATGGTGTCGTTGATGGTTCCTCCGCCAAAACTAACTTCGTTCAGAATCATTTTCTGCCGACCTTTGTTTGTGCCAAAATAATAGAGTGCAAGCGGTTTTGGCCTTTTTTTTAAATCATTAATCGCCTCAAAAAAATCATCGAAAGTGAGTACAGGTAATATGGGGCCAAATATTTCATCTTCCATCACTTTATCTTGCCAGGTTATATTATCGAGAATTGTGGGAGCTATATACAATTCTTTCCCAGCGGTTTCTCCACCAAAATATATCTTGTCGGCAATTATCAAACTTTCTAATCTTTCAAAATTGGAGTGGTTGGCAATACGCAAAAAATCGGGGCTTTTCCTGGGGTTTTTGCCATACATCGAAGTAATGTAATGCTTTATGTGGTTAAGCAATTTATCTTTTACTTTTTCGTGTACAAGCAAATAATCGGGTGCAATGCAAGTTTGACCAGCATTAATAAATTTGCCCCACACAATTCGTTTTGCTGCCACCTTTAGTGCCGCATCTTTATCTACAATACACGGGCTCTTTCCGCCCAACTCCAACGAAACAGGCGTAAGATGTTCGGCAGCAGCCTTATAAACAATTTTCCCAACCCGTGTGCTACCTGTAAAAAAGATATAATCAAATTTACGGGAGAGCAAATCCTGAACTACAGGCACTCCACCTTCTATCACTCTCAAATACTTTGCATCGAAAGCATCGTTCAAAATTTTAGTTAGAACAGCAGAACAAGCCGGTGCTATTTCGCTTGGCTTTAAAATTATTGTATTTCCCGCTGCCATAGCACCAATCACCGGCCCAAGAGTGAGTAAATACGGATAATTCCAGGCACCTATTACAAGTGCATTTCCATACGGTTCGGGATAAACAAAACTGCTACCCGGAAGATTAGGGATATTTGTGCGTACCTTTTTTGGCTTTGCCCAGCGTTTTACTTTTTTAATGGCTTCCTTTATCTCGCCATAAATCAACCCCAGCTCAGTGGAATAAGTTTCAAAGCTCGATTTTCTTAAATCCAACCAGGCAGCATCAGTCAGTATTTTTTCGTTTTTACGAATTGTATCAAGCAATAGCTTTAATTGTGTTTTCCTAAAACTGATATTTTTGGTGCTGTTGGTATTAAAAAACTGTTGTTGCCCGGCAATAATTGTGTTAATATTTTCCATTATAATTTCACTGTTTTTAGGATGCATAATTACAACTTTTTAACAGCATTTCCGCAACTAAAGTTTTTTTTGCGGAAATCCTTAATTATTCTTTAATTTTGCAAAAAGTATTTTAACTAAAAATTAACAAGTATGAAAAATTATGTAGTATTATTCGCCTTTGTCGCAGCAGTTCTTTTACTTAATTCTTGCAAGAAAGAAATAAATGAAACTCCACCTGAATCTGGTACCCCCCAATTAATTTCAGAAATCGTAGCTGATCCTTCATTCGACTGGAGAACAGAAACAGATATTAAGTTTTTAATTAAAATTCCGCAAACAGCTCCTATTGGAGTAATAAAAGTTTATTCTGCTGAAAGTGGAATAGTTTTTTTCCGTGCTTTGGCAAGTCATGATATTGATTTAGAAATTTCACTTAATATTCCAACATATATAAAAAAGGTTGATATTGAGTATAGCGACCCGACCTTACTGGCAAAAACAGTAGATGTAACCCTTGCAACGAGAACTATTACACACACTTTTGAGTTTAGTGGTTTAAAATCTACTACCAATGTTATGGCCGATAGCGATAACGATGGAGTGCCAGATGACGAAGATGATTACCCGGACGATCCTACAAGAGCATTTGACAATTCATATCCCGGAAATGATGTTGATGGAAATGAACTATTTAATACTCTTGCATGGGAAGATACTTATAAAGGAACCGGCGATTACGACTTCAACGATTTAGTTGCCGACTATCGTTTCGAGTATGTTACAAATGCACAAAACGAAATTGTTGATGATTTGCTTCTTAATTTTAATGTGAGATGTTCTGGTGCTACACATCATAATGGCTTTGGTTTTCAAATGCCGGGAGTTGCCGAAAATTTAATTACTGATGTATCAGGTTATAGATTGACGGCTGATTATATTAATTTAACCCCCAACAATCTCGAAGCCGGACATGATGGCGACTCTGCAACAGTAATAATATTTGATGATTCATATTCTTTATTCCCACCTTCTCCTTACGGGCCAAAGAAAAACACTATTGTTGAGGAAAGCCTTGTTAATTGTGATACTACTATAACAATTGAGCCTCCGTATTACGGTGTTGATACTTTTGATATTAGGGTTACTTTTGTTGCAGGAGTGTTGGCTGCCAATTTGAATTTAACAAATTGGAATCCTTTTATTATTGAAAGTTATACAAATTATGTAAGATGTTTGGAAATTCACTTGCCCGATTATGCAACTACTGTTTTAGGAACATGTAGTTCCGGTGATTACAGAACGCCAGTACATAATCTGCCATGGGGAGTAAACGTTGGAAGCTATTTCGATTATACTTTTGAATCAGGTTGTCCTGTAAGCGAAGATACAGTTGTGAATCCAATTTTTAATGTACAAGAGATGAATCTTGGGCATCTCAAATTTATAGAATGGGTACAAAGTAATGGAGCAAATTTTGCCGATTGGTATATGCCAAAACCCGACTATCGTGATTGTGATTTTTTTTATATAAATCTACATTACACTTTTACACCTAATGTTTGTGCTCATTATCTTGAACCAACAATTTATCCATATTTACCAAATTTGGCTCCACCTAATTAATTATTGCAATATTTATAAGAATACAAAAACAAGTTGTAATACTATTTCATTCGAGAATATACAACCGCGCTCTTTAGTGGGGTATTAAAAAAAAACGGGTAAACCTAAATTATGGATACCCGTTTTTTTTTATTCGTTACAAACCTTTACCCTTCGATGGCTCTAACACCCGGCAGAGCTTTGCCTTCGATAAATTCGAGCATTGCACCACCACCTGTAGAAACGTAGGTTACCTTATCAGCAAGATTGTATTTATTGATAGCAGCAACCGAATCTCCTCCTCCTACGAGCGAGTATGTGCCTTTTTCGGTTGCTTCGGCTATTTTTTCGGCAACGAACTGAGTTCCTTCAGCAAAGGCCGGCATTTCAAAAACACCCATCGGGCCATTCCAAAGTATTGTTTTTGATTTGGCAATTACTTCCGAAAACATCTCCCGGGTTTTCGCACCAATATCAAGCCCCATCCAACCATCAGGAATTTCGTTGGAGGCCGAAACCTTCTTATTTGCATCATTAGAAAATTTATCTGCAATTACCGCATCCACTGGAATTAGAATTTCAACGTTTTTTATTTTGGCATCTTTCAGAATTTGCTTTGCCGTATCGATCAAATCCTCTTCGATCAACGAATTTCCAATATTTCCACCCATTGCTTTAATAAAAGTAAACATCATTCCACCGCCAATAATTAAATTATCGACCTTGTTGAGCAGATTTTTGATAATCTCAATTTTGCCCGAAACTTTGGCACCACCCAAAATAGCTGTAAAGGGTTTTTTTGCATCAGATAACAATGCATTGATATGGGTAAGTTCGTTAACCATAACATAGCCAAAGTATTTGGCATCCGGAAAATATCCAGCAATAATAGCGGTTGAAGCATGTGCTCGGTGAGCAGTTCCAAACGCATCGTTTACATACACATCAGCAAGGGATGCCAGTTTTTCGGCAAATTCGAAATTCCCGGCTTTTTCATCATTATAAAATCTAAGGTTCTCAAGCAAAAGCACTTCGCCCTTTTTCATTTCAGAAACTAATTTGCGTGGAACATCACCTATACAATCGCTGGCAAATTTTACATTTACACCAAGCTTTTCTGATAAAGCAGGAGCAAGATGCCTGAGCGAAAATTTATCTTCCGGTCCTTGTTTTGGGCGACCGAGATGCGACATCAAAATGGCCATTCCGCCATCGTTAATAATTTTCTTAATGGTAGGAATAGCTGCATCAATTCGGGTTGGATCAGTTATTTCAAATTTATCGTTCAAGGGAACATTAAAATCTACTCTTATGATTGCTTTGAGGCCATTAAAATTTAAATCATCTATTGTTTTCATCTTTACAAGTTTAGATTAGTTTATTACAAATTTTAGTTGCAAAAGTAAAATAAAGCCGCAAATAAAATAAAGCCGCAAAATTTTTAAATCAACCTTACTCAGTTTGGAAATAATATTACAGGAATTCTATTTTTGTTGAAAATTAATTAGCAATGATATTTTCAGGCAACATTACTACCAAACTTCCAAAAACGAAAACTTCCATTTTTGCTATCATGGCGAAAATGGCAAATGATTACAAAGCCATTAATCTTTCGCAGGGTTTTCCTGATTTCAGTATTTCGGAAGAACTCATCGAGCGTGTTTCGTATTACATGAAAAAGGGATACAATCAATATTCTCCTTTATCCGGAGTTCCTGAACTATGCAAGGCCATTGCAAAAAAGGTGGAAGAAATGCATGGTATTAAATACGACCCGGTATCCGAAATAAATATTACAGCCGGAGCTACACAGGCACTTTTTACAGCCATTGCAACCTTTATTAAAGATGAGGATGAAGTAATAATTTTTGAGCCCGCCTACGATTCTTATGGCCCGGCTGTGAGAGTAAATGGTGGAATAGTGAAATATGTTCAACTGGAGTTGCCCGGATATAAAATAAATTGGCAACAAACCACACGTATGGTTACCAGCCGCACTAAAATGATTATCATCAACACACCACATAACCCCACAGGTAGCGTATTGTGCAACGAAGACCTGGAGCAACTTGAAAGGCTTACACGGAATTCTGACATCATTGTTTTGAGCGATGAAGTATATGAGCACCTGATTTTTGATAAATTGCAACATCATAGCGTTTGCCGATATCCCGATCTGGCTAAACGAAGTCTGTCCATCGGATCGTTTGGAAAAACATTTCATGCAACCGGTTGGAAAATTGGCTATGTATTAGCCCCTGAAAACCTGATGAAGGAATTCAGGAAAATACATCAATGGATTGTTTTTACGGTAAATACACCTATACAAATGGCGATGGCCGACTACCTTGCCAACCCCAACACTTACCTCAGCCTGCCCGATTTTTATCAAAAAAAACGGGATATTTTTCTTGATCTGATAAAGACTTCACGGTTTAAAGTAATACCATCATTTGGCACCTATTTTCAGTGCCTGGATTACAGCGAAATTTCTAATTTGAACGATCTGGATTTCGCCAAACAATTGGTTACCAAAAACAAACTTGCCTCAATTCCATTATCACCCTTTTATAAAAACGGAAAGGACGACAAGATTCTACGTTTTTGTTTTGCCAAAAAAGAAGATACGCTACGCAAAGCTGCTGAAATTATATGCAAGATTTAAAAATTACCATCATTCAGGCCAATCTCTTTTGGGAAGACACCAAAAAAAATATAGCCACATTCGACACCAGAATAAAGGAGATTGGGGAGGAAACAGACCTAATCGTTTTGCCCGAAATGTTCAATACGGGATTTTCCATTAATCCTAAAATAATTGCCGAGGAATACCAGGGTGCAACTTTTAGCTGGATGCAAAGCAAAGCATACGAGAATAATGCAGTGATTACCGGAAGTGTTCTTACCAAAATAGATGGAAACTATTTGAACAGGTTGTATTGGATTATGCCAGATGGTTCGCATCATTATTACGACAAAAAACATCTCTTCAGGCTGGGCAAAGAGTGGCAGGTTTTTACGCCCGGAACCAAAAAACTGTTGGTTGAACTCAAAGGCTGGAGAATAATGCCCCTAATATGCTACGATTTACGTTTTCCGGTGTGGAACAAAAACCGGCTTATTGATGGCCGGTACGAATATGATTTATTGATTTATGTAGCCAACTGGCCGGCAGTACGCAAGTATGCCTGGAAACATCTACTCATAGGGCGTGCCATCGAAAACCAGGCTTTCGTTGCCGGCATCAACCGGGTTGGGCAAGATGGTAACAGCATGAATCATTCGGGCGATTCGATGATACTCGATGCCCAGGGACAGATTATTTCACAGGCCAACACCAATCAGGAGGAGACGCTTACCTGTCATCTTTCAAAATCAGAACTTGTAAACTTTAGAGAAGAGTTTAAATTCAGCCTCGATTGGGATGAGTTTGATGTAAAATAGCCCTGTTTTATAATTGCCTCCTTTTTCATAAAAAAAAATTCCTCCTTTAGAATATCCAACCAGAATTTGACCAATCAAATTTAAACCCTTTGGATTTTCCTCTGTCTTTAATATTTAAAGTAACTTTTTTGAAACAGGAACGTCCAATCAAAAAACAAACAATATTATATGAAACATTTTTTTATCACACTCAGCCTAATAGCATTTTTGGCTACCCACATAAAGTTGGACACTGCTAATTATCAATTCATTATAAATTAGTGT
>JAOZRY010000789.1 GCA_029939965.1 Bacteroidales bacterium
TTTTTATATAAATTTATTATAAATAAAGTTTTCCAACCTACGTTCAACATCCTTGTCGCCCCTGCCCGAAAGGTTAATTATGGCGAGTCCGTTCTTGTCTTTCATTACTTTCATTGCCATAGCCACTGCATGAGCCGATTCAATAGCCGGGATAATGCCTTCTTTTCTTGAAAGTGTTACGTATGCATTAATGGCATCCTGATCCAGTATGGATTGATACGAAACCCGTTTAGTATCCTTTAGGTAGGCATGTTGCGGACTAATCCCCGGATAATCGAGACCAGCAGCAATAGAATATGATGTGGTTGGATTCCCATCTTCATCCATCAGGCAATAACTGTAAGTTCCCTGGAAAACCCCAATTTTTCCCATCGAAAGTGTTGCAGCAGTTTTGGGTATCTCACCTTCGCCACCACCTTCAGCTCCGTAAATTTTAACATTTTCATCAGCAAGAAACCCTTGAAACAATCCTATGGCATTGGAGCCTCCACCTACACAGGCAAAAATACTATCAGGTAATCTGCCTTCTGCTTCAAATATTTGATTTCGCGCCTCCTGGCCAATTACACTCTGAAAATATCCCACAAGGTTAGGGTAGGGATGGGGGCCAACCTGCGATCCCAGCATGTAAAACGAATCAGGATTTTTAATAAAATATCCAAGAGCTTCGTTAACAGCATCAGCAAGTGTTTTTGTGCCAGAAGTGGCAGGTATTACATCTGCATTAAGTAACTTCATTCGGCTAACATTTGCAGCCTGCCTTTCAATATCAACAGCTCCCATAAATATTTTGCATTTAATACCAAATAACGCAGCAGCAGTAGCAGCAGCAACCCCATGCTGTCCTGCACCGGTTTCGGCAATTATTTCGGTAGCACCCATACGCTTGGCCAGTAAAACCTGACCAATAGTGTTGTTGATTTTATGTGCACCGGTATGGTTGAGGTCTTCGCGTTTTAAATACAATTTGCTCCCAACTTCTTTAGATAAATTTGCCGCAAAATAGAGTGGGGACGGACGGCCAACATATTTTTTTAAATAATGGATAAATTCATCCTGAAACTCTTTGTCATCTTTAAATTTAAAAAATGCTTCCTCCAATCTTGAGAGGTTTTTGTTTAGTGCAGGCGGCACATGTGCTCCACCGAATTCCCCGTAATACCCGGGCTTAATGTTTGTGTACAATTCTGATAATGGTCTTACTTCCATGATTCTGTTTCTTTTTGTGTTAATAATATGTGAATTAATTAAAAAATTTGCACAAAAAAAGGCCGAAGAATAATCTTCGGCCTTTTTCAAAAAATGATAAAATGGTGATGACTTATTCTGTTTTTGGAATAAATTTACACCACCACCACATATTTTGAATGTTTGTCATTTTGCTGCTTTTTGAATCACAAATGTATTGTATTTTTTTTATCCGGCAAATTAGTGCTGTTTATTTTTTCTGATACCAAAAAAAAACACATGAGTGTAAGCCATATTTTTTGAATTCAAATTTGTACTTTCGCATCCTCAATTTAAACAGATAACTTTAAATACAATATCTTATGAATAAACTATCTTACCAAATCTTTGCTGTAATTGGAATCTTTTTGATTTCATTTTGCCAGACGAACACCCAAGCACAGTCGAATCAGGATATTCCTGTAATCGGCAAACACAATCTGAAACTTGATGGCGACAGAATGACTCCTGAAGCTTTATGGGCTTTCGGTCGCCTAAGCGGCCCAGAAGTTTCGCCTGATGGAAAATCCATTGTGTATGGAGTTTCTTATTACAGTGTTGAACAAAACAAAAGTAATCGCGATTTGTATTTGATAAATACAGATGGCAGTGGGCTGAAACAACTCACCCAAACACCAAAAGGCGAATACAATGCCATTTGGCGGCCTGATGGTAAAAAGATTGGGTTTATGACCTCCGAAAGCGGATCGTTGCAAAT
>JAOZRY010000790.1 GCA_029939965.1 Bacteroidales bacterium
AAAATTCCAACGCCAGATAATCAACAAACGTTTTGAGGCCGAAAAGCAACTCTACCGCCACCAGATGCTCTCCATCAAAAACCAGGTTGACCCGCACTTTACACTCAACGCCATCAATAACATTTCATCTATGTATGTTTCGGGACGAAGTGAGGAAGCCAATCGTTTCCTCACTAAATTCTCACGCCTCATCCACCGCAGCCTGATGGATTCTGATAAAATAGAAACCACCATTGGAGAGGAGCTTCAGTTTGTTACCGACTATTTGGATGTACAAAAGATAAGGTTTAAGGATACTTTTGATTATAAAGTTCGTATTGAAAATGAGGCACTAAAGAATGTTGAAATACCACGACAATTAATTCATACTTTTGTTGAAAATGCTATTAAGCATGGTTTAAGGCCAAAAGGGGAAGGTGGCATATTAAAGCTGGAGATCAGGGAAACAGAAAAAGGACAGGTTCAAATTATTATTGACGATAATGGAATTGGCCGGAAGGAAACGGCAAAGAATAAAAGCACCGGCAAAGGGCTTTCAATTGTAAATCAGATTATCGAATTGTACGGGAAGTTGAAAAACAGGAAAGTAAGTTTTGAGATTATTGATAAAAAGGATGAATCGGGGGAACCGGCTGGAACAAAAGTTAAAGTCATAATTCATTCAAAAAACCAGCCCTAACATTTTTCAGTTTTAATTACCTCATAAAAACAGATCGACTAAAAAAAGGACAATGAATGAAATTAAAAAAAAAGTTACCTTTACGTTGGCTTTATGTGTCATCAAACCATTGAGAAAATATTTAAGGCATATTTTACACACCTTAAAAATGACACAGCACCATATTAACATAGTTTGTCCTATCTGGCAAAGAAGGGTGAGTTTTATGTGGATTTCGACGAAGATCAAAAGAATTTCATCGACCAGATTGAGCCATTAAACATCGAAGCAAGATACCCCTCACATAAAGAAAGGTTATTGAAGAGCCTGACTGAAGTTAAATGCCGTGCAATACTAACCGAAACCAGAAAATTACAACAATGGATAAAGCAGAAGCTATAAGCAAAGTCCGCAGGTACAAGTTACTGTTAAATAAATATTATGACGTGGATCAGGTCTATTTGTATGGTTCTTATGCAAAAGACACCAACACTGAAGATAGTGATATTGATGTTGCCATTGTTGTCAATCAACTATCGGGCGACTTCTTTTCCACAACCCCATTACTTTGGAAACTACGCAGACAAGTTGATGACAGGATCGAGCCAATCCTGATAGAAAGACAAAATGACCCTGGTGGATTTCTTGATGAAGTAAAAAAATATGGAATTGCTATCACCGGATAAAATAGTATTCTATTTACGAAAAAACATCACTTTACCACAAACTGATACATTTTACAAATTATCACATTACCAAATTTTATTGCAATGGATGATCATTCGAAAATAAAAGCCATAGTAATAGACGACGAGCCCGAAGCCCTCACCCGCATGGAATACATCCTGGATAAATTCCCCGAAATTGAAGTTCTTAAATATTTGGCCAACCCCACCAAGGCTGTAATGATAGTTAAAGAAACCAAACCCGATCTGGTTTTTGTGGATGTTGAAATGCCCAACAAATCAGGTTTTGATGTGGTGAACGACTTGCGGGATGCCGGGTTCAACCCCTACTTTATTTTTGTAACTGCCTTTGGCCAGTACTCGTTTAAGGCCATCAAAAAAGAAGCATTCGATTTCCTGCTCAAACCCGTTGACATTGACGAACTCCGCGATACCATCGAAAGGTACAAAAATAAAATTGCCCCCCAACCTGATGAAAAACTAAAACGCTTTGCCCAAGCCCACCACCTTACTGAACGAGAAGTGCAGATAGTAGAACTCCTCATGCAAAACAAAACCAGCATTGAAATAGGCGAAACCCTTGAACTTTCCCGGCATACGG
>JAOZRY010000146.1 GCA_029939965.1 Bacteroidales bacterium
GGTTTATTTAAAAATATGTAAAAGTGTTCACCCCGTTAAATAATAGCACAAAACAATAATAAATTTAACAGGGTAAACTAATTTTCGCCCTTTATGAAAGATGCCCTATTTACCATTACATGTTTTTCTGCGTGATAACTTGACCTTACCAACGGTTGGCTTTCTACAAACTCAAATCCTTTTTTAAGTCCAATTTCTTTCCATTTCTTAAATTTATCAGGGTGTACATACTCCGCAACCTCAAGATGTTTTTTTGTAGGTTGCAAATATTGCCCGATGGTCATTACCTCGCAGCCAACTCCGAGAAGATCGTCCATTACTTCAAAAATCTCCTTTTCTGTTTCTCCCAATCCTACCATAATTCCCGATTTGGATACAGATTTTGACCCTGCAATTTGTTTAATCACTTTCAGGCTGCGGTTATATTGTGCGGCACTTCTAATCTGGGATGTAAGACGGCGGACAGTTTCGAGGTTGTGAGAAATTACTTCGGCCCCGGCATCCAAAACTATTTGTATAAGATTCTGCTTTCCGCCAAAATCCGGAATTAATCCTTCGATGGTAGTATCGCGATTTACTCGTTTTACTTCGCTTATTGTCTCTGCCCAGAGTTTGGCACCTCCATCTTCGAGGTCATCGCGGTCAACGGAGGTTATTACACAATGCTTTAGCCTCATCAATTTTACCGAATCGGCCAGGTTAGTAGGTTCATCCCAATCTATGGCATCAGGCTTTCCGGTTTTGGTGGCACAAAATTTACACGAACGCGTGCAAATATCTCCCAAAATTAAAAAAGTAGCTGTTCCCAATCCCCAACATTCCGCCATATTTGGGCACTGTCCACTAGTGCAGATGGTGTGTAGTTTATGCCGCTCAACAATATTTTTTACCTGCACATATTCTTTACCCGATGGAACTTTTATTTTTAGCCAGTCTGGTTTTCGTTTGTACTGATTTGGCATATTCGTTTTTTTTATCATAATTTCAGTAATTGAAAATGGATTGATGTAAACAATACGCGAATAAATTAACCCAATTCCTTCACCAAATAATCATCAACCCGCTTAGTTTCGGTGTCGAAGTTTATGCCAAGCAATAATACCGGGCGTTTATCATCCGAATATTTATCAGCATATCCCTTTTCTATTATTTGTCTGATAGCTTTTTCTGCACTCTGGTTTATTTTAAATTCCAATATGTAAATCTCTTTTTCTGTTTTCACTACAGCATCAATTCTTCCATCAATGGTTAATATTTCCGCATCAATCCTAAAACCCACAATTTTCATTATGGTATAAAAGACAGAATGGAAGTACTTTTCTTTTTCTTCAATTATTGAATAGGGGATTGTTTTAAAAAAAGTATTTATATGCTCTATATATTTTTCGATTTTTTTGTTTTGGAAAGAGTCGATTATTTGAAAAAGCAAAATTTCTGTTTTGTCTTTTTTGTTTATTGTCAATCGCGAAAGCAAATGGGTTGAAAAAGACTGATCAACCTCTTTGTTAGGATAGTTCAGCGTGATTCTGCCGGTAAATAAATCAATTTTTTTTATTGTAAGATAACCGGTTTGAAACAGCAGGGGGATTATTTCAATGTCATCAATTTCAAATTTGTCCAATATTTCGGATGATGAATAGCTGTTTTCAATATCAAAAGGTGTATATCTTTCTTCTTTGATAAGTTTTGTTAAAAATGTTGGTGTGCCGGTATTAAACCAGTAATTACGAAAAACTTCTTTACTAAATAAATTGAGCAATGATACCGGGTTGTAAACAAAATTTTCTCCATCCCACGAATATCCGTTATACCAATCCTTAATTACAGGCAAAATATTGGTGTAATACTTCGAGTATTTTTTTTGAACCGCAGAGATGTATTCAGGAAAATACTTTTCAAGTTCCTCCTGTGTCCAGCCCAGCATATTTGAATAATTTTCATCTAATGTAATATCATCCAAATTGTTTAAATCAGAAAATATGGAGACTTTACTGAACTTTGAAACTCCTGTTATAAACAAAAATCTGATGTATTTATCGGCATCTTTTACTATTGAGTAAAAGTTTTTTAAAATATCCCGGTTTTCTTTGGCTTTCTCTGCATCATCTAAGTAATCAATTATAGGTTTGTCGTATTCGTCTATTAATATAACAACTTTGCCTTTTTCAGAAAGTTTTTTAATCAACTCTTCAAATTTTAGGGCATACGACGGTTTTATTAATTGTATGTTGTTTTCGGCTGCAATATCCAATACCATATCATCAATTGCTTTTCCTAACCCAAGGTTCTTATAATCAATCTTTGAGAAAGATATTTTTATTACAGGAAATATTTCCCAGTCAATTTTATCGTAAATCCATAATCCTTTAAACAAATCTTTGTTGCCCAAAAATATCTCTTTTATTGTATTTAAAAGCAATGATTTTCCGAAACGGCGGGGGCGCGAAAGGAAATAATACTTTTGATCCAAAAGTTTATAAATGAATTTTGTTTTATCAACATAAATGCATTTTTCGTCTATCAATTCCGAAAATTCTTGTCGGCCTGTTGGAAGTTTTTTCATCTCTTCTTGTGATTTAATTCAATACAAAATTACATTAAAATCATTAATCAGCATCTGTAATTAAACTCTGTCATCTGTTTCCATACCGATGATAAAATCCAAAGTTCAAAACCCAATCCCACCTCCGATGGCTATTAGCGTTTTCTGGTGCGCACTATAAAGGTTTTTTCTTTACAGCATATTTACCAAAACACAACATCTTCTAACGCTTGTATTTTATACTATCTTTGCGCAAATTTTTAAAAAATTTATGGCACAAATACTTTCAGAACAGGAAAAAATCAGGCGTAACTCGCTGAATGAATTGCTGAAACTTGGTATCAATCCTTATCCGGCGGATGAATTTAATGTAAATGTTACTGCCAAAGAAATACATGATAATTATCCCGATCAAAAACAATTTGAAAATGTTAGTATTGCTGGTCGTATTATGAGCCGTCGTATAATGGGAGCGGCATCATTTGTTGAAATCCAGGATTCTACAGGTCGCATTCAATGCTACCTGAAACGCGATAATATTTGCGCAGGCGAGGATAAAACTTTGTATAATAAAGTATTTAAGCAACTTCTGGATATTGGCGATATCATTGGTATAAAAGGACATGTGTTTACAACCAAAATGGGTGAAACTACTATTCATGTTAGCAGCATGGTTTTGCTTTCAAAGTCGCTGAAACCCTTGCCGGTAGTTAAGGAAAAAGATGATAAAGTATATGATGCTTTTTCTGATCCTGAGCTTCGTTATCGTCAGCGATATGTTGACCTGATTGTGAATCCTCATGTTAAAAAAACCTTTTTGCAGCGTACACAAATGGTGAATTCCATTCGAGGTTTTTTAAATGCGAAAGGTTATCTCGAAGTGGAAACTCCCATTTTGCAACCTCTGTATGGTGGAGCAGCAGCCCAACCTTTCAAAACCCATCACAATACTCTTGATATGACTTTGTATTTGAGGATTGCCAATGAGCTTTATCTCAAAAGATTGATTGTAGGTGGTTATGATGGTGTGTTTGAATTTTCTAAAGATTTTCGTAACGAAGGCATGAGCCGGTTTCATAATCCTGAATTTACACAAATAGAACTCTATGTGGCCTACAAAGATTACGAATGGATGATGAATTTGGTGGAGGAGATGGTGGAAAAAGCAGCGATGGATATGCATGGGAAAACAAAAATTGAGGTAGGTGAAAATGAAATCGACTTCAAGCGTCCATGGAAGCGATTTACCATGTTCGAAGCCATTCAGGAATATACAGGTGTGGATATTAGCAACATGAACGAGGATGAGTTGGTGAAAGTTGCCGGAGAGCTTGAGGTAAAAATTGACCCTACAATGGGAAAAGGAAAAATCATTGATGAAATATTTGGTGAGAAATGTGAGCCCAAATTAATCCAGCCAACATTTATTACAGATTATCCTGTGGAAATGTCGCCACTTGCCAAGAAGCATCGCCATAAGGAAGGCCTGGTTGAAAGATTTGAGGCTATTTGTAATGGTAAAGAACTTTGTAATGCTTTTTCGGAGCTTAACGATCCCATCGATCAGCGTCAGCGTTTTGTCGATCAGCTTGAGCTTGGCAAACGGGGTGATGAAGAATCGATGGTACTGGATGAAGATTTTCTTAGGTCGCTCGAATATGGCATGCCTCCAACAGCAGGTTTAGGTATTGGTATTGATCGTTTGGCTATGATTATGACAAATTCAGCTTCGATCCAGGATGTATTATTTTTTCCACACATGCGTCCTGAAACGGTAAAAGTGATGCCATCGGCGAAAGATTTTATTGCTTTGGGAGTTCCCGAAGTTTGGGCCGAATATATTATCCCTGCCGGTTTTGCCTCTCCTGATGAGTTAACAACAGCAAAGCCAAGTCAAATTCAACAGGCATTAAATAAGTATAGGAAAAAGAACAGGCTGGATGTTCCGGCAATCCAAATAGATGAAATTGAAAGATGGTTAAATTAAAAAAAATGATTAGTTGAAAAGTAACCGGAAATAATAATTATTAAAATGAAAAGTTAATCCATTGAAATATTGATAACTAATCAAAATTTATTATTTGTTAACTTTATTGAAATTAACTGCGGTGGTAATAAAAAATCTTTTGAAAAGTATATTTTTGCAGTCGTTTAAATTAGCACATCAAATCAATCAAATATAAATAAATCAATAAACATTATTATGAATTTTAGTAAGATGAAAAATCTCGTTGTACTCCTTTTATCAGTAATTACTTTCTCTGCTTTTGCTCAGGATATTAACAAGGCAGGTGAATTATTTAATGAAGGCAACCAGGCTATTAAGGCAAATAATTTCGAACTCGCTATTCAAAAATATGAAGAGAGTATGAAAATGGCTTCCGAGCTTGGAGAAGAAGGTGAAATGATTGTTGTGAATGCACAATCGCAATTGCCAAATTTGTATTACAAACTTGGGATTATGGATTATAAAGAAAAGAAAATTGAAAAAGCAATACAAGAATTTGAAATTGCCATCGAATATGGTAACAAATATAATGATCCGGAAACAGTAAGAAAGGCATCTGTAACTATTCCCAAACTATATTATTCTCAAGGAAATTCACTTTATAAAGAGGGTAAATATGACGAGGCACTTGCCAGATTTAATATGGCCGCTGAAATTTCTCCTGACTATTCGCGTGCATTCTGGGGAAAGGGTTTGGCATACAATAAGCTTAGCGATACCAAAAACATGAAAGATTCATTTTTGAAAGCTCAAGAATTGGCAACTGCCGATGGTGATGAAAAAATGCTTAACAAAATTAATAAGAATGCTAAGAAACTTTTGCAATCAAAAGGTGCCAAAAAATTACAAGCCCAGCAGTGGGATGGAGCTCTTATGTGTTTGGATGCATCATTGAAATTTGATCCCGATAATTCTGATACTTATTATTATATGGCTTTGGCTTATAATGGAATGAAAAAATGGGATGATGCAATTGTGGCTACTGAAAAAGGTCTTAAAATAAGTGCTGATGAAAATGTTGAATACAAGGCCAAATTGTTTTACGAATTAGGTAATGCCTATAAAGGAAAAGGCCAAAATGATGAAGCGTGCGAAGCATACAGCAACGCAAAACACGGAACATTTGCTGAAAGCGCCGAGTATGAGTTAACTCAGGTATTAAAGTGTAATTAAAATAAATACACATATTTAAAAAAGCAGCTATCATTTTTGATGGCTGCTTTTTTTTTGGCGGGTTTTCTTTTTTGACGTTTCCAAGTCCTGACGGACGTTGGAAAGTCAGATATTAGTTTCTGATGCAACTTTCCATCGTCCGAAGGACATGGAAACGTTAAAATAGTTTGGAGCAACACTTCTTCATTAGTATGAGATGAATATTATCTTTGCGCCCACTATTTATTAATTTTTTATTTTAAACCAAAACTATATGACAAAAGGAGAAATTAAAACAAAATACGGTGTAATGAAAATTGAATTTTACGATAATGATGCCCCCGAAACTGTGGCAAATTTCGTAAAGTTAGCAAAAGATGGATATTATGATGGATTAACATTTCATCGGGTTATTCCTGATTTTGTAATCCAGGGTGGTTGCCCCAAAGGCGATGGTACCGGTGGACCGGGTTATAATATTGATTGTGAAATTAACGGAGGTAACCAATATCATGAGCGTGGAGTAATGTCGATGGCTCATGCCGGAAGAAATACAGGAGGCTCACAGTTTTTTATTTGCCATAGTCGCACCAATACAGCTCATCTCGATGGAAATCATACTTGCTTTGCCAAAGTTGTAGATGGACTGAATATTATTGATTTGATTGGAATGGGTGATAAAATGGAAAAAGTAACAATTATAGAATCATAGTTTATAGTTAACTTATACGGCTTTTTTTTCGAAAAACGTGTAAGATTTATTCAATTGAAGAGGTTTTTATGGTTTCCGTATTTTATACTACAGGTATCAATCCTTTGGTGTAAATGAATATGGTTTCTGTGAAAACTTTTTTTTTGGCCAACCCTCAATATTTGAAACAATTATCTCCAAATTATTATTCTACAGAGAATTCAAAAATAAAATCTTTGTCGGGCATAAAAATCTCTCTTTCCCAAAACCAGGTTATTTTTTCGTTTAATGCTGCCGTTGAATCGGGTAGGATGGAGGTGGAATGTATATGGATGTGATTCGGGAGGGTCATTCTGTATTTGGCAAATTCAAAAGGTTTTGCCCAGTTTTGGGTTGTAGTAATAATGTACCTCACTTCGTTACAAATTACTTTTTGGCCATAACTAATTCGGTAAGCTATTTCCCCATTTGCCGGAACGCAAACCCTAAACATCGAACCTTTTTCCGATTGCGTTGCTAACGCTGAAGTCGTGTCATTTTTTTGGTGTATTTTGATAAATGTAATTTCACCATATTTTTTAATATCCGGAAAAGGGAAGAAAAGCATTTGTTTTACTTCATGATCGGTGAGATTACGAAAATGGTAAAAACCATCTACTTCAAAAACATCTTGTGTAAGCGAAAAATTTAAATCCTCGGCAAAAAAGGAAATCTGTTGTGCAGATGTAAAAATCGGGAGTAGTACGAAAAGAAAATATAACCTAAAC
>JAOZRY010000791.1 GCA_029939965.1 Bacteroidales bacterium
GCACTGGAATATTTTAAGAAACATACTCAATTAAAGGATTCCATATTTACCGAGAGTCTTTATAAGCAGCTTGCTGATGTAAAAGCCAAATTTGAATTGGAGCAAAAAGAGCAGCAGATCGAACTGCTTAATAGTAAAAACCGTGTTAGTCAACTTGATTTGGAGAATAAGCAAAATGTGGTTAAACGGCAAAGAATAGTGATGATTATTGCCATTAGCGGTTTTGTTATAATTTCAGCATTCTTACTAATGCTTATCAGGCAAATTAAGAAAAAGAAAGCTGCATTCAAAATACTTGATGAACAAAATAAGGAGATATTGCAGGGGCGTGAGCAATTGGTTAAAGCAAAAGAAAAAGCTGAGGAGAGCAATAAGCTCAAATCCCTTTTTTTGGCTAACATGAGTCATGAATTACGAACACCTCTTAATGGAATTTTGGGATTTACTGATGTTCTTAGAACAGAATTGATGGATGATGAATTCCGGCACATGGCTGACATTATCCATGCAAGCGGAAACAGATTGCTCGATACCCTCAACTCTATCATCGATCTTTCTATCATCGAATCCAACAGGATGGAAGTTGAATTTACTGAAATACCATTGCAAGAATTTATAACTGAAAAAGTTATGTTGTTTGAAGCCACTGCGGCCAAAAAAAACCTTGAGTTTTCTTTTGAATGTTCAAACAAGCAAACTCTGATTTATACTGATGGGAGGATTTTAACAAGCCTAATGACAAATCTGATCGACAATGCCATAAAATATACACGTAAAGGTAGCGTAAAAGTATCCTCTTCGATTGTTAACAAAGATGGCCGGGAATGGCTAAAATTTCAGGTGGCGGATACGGGCATTGGTATTGATAAGGATAAAGTTAAATATATATTCGATAAATTCAGACAAGGTAGCGAAGGCCATGGCCGGACGTTTGAAGGTGCAGGTTTGGGGCTTACCATCTGCAAAAAGTATGTCGAAATTCTGAATGGTGAAATATCGTTGGAAAGTGCACATCACGAAGGTTCTGTGTTCACTATTTTTATACCTGTAAAGACCAGGCTTTTGCCTGGGTTGGATCAGATCGTATTTGAAGATATTCCCTTGCAGACCCAACAGAAAAAACAGTTTTCGGGTCGAAAGCCGGACTTGTTGATTGTGGAAAACGATGAGACCAATATTGCATACCTTGTACATGTTTTTCAGGAATGTTGCAATGTGGAAACTGCCCAAAACGGTGTTGAAGCTGTCGAAAAAGCTAAACTGCGACAATTCAATGCCATCCTGATGGATATAAATCTGGGAGCCGGAATAAATGGAATGGAGACGGCTAAAGCAATAAGAAAGATTAAGGGATTTGAGAAAACAGCGATTGTAGCCGTTACAGCTAATGCTATGAAAGGTCATAGAGAAGAATTTTTGGCCAATGGGTGCACACATTATATCTCCAAGCCTTTTACTGGTGATGAAGTAAAACAACTAGTTACCCAAATAGTGGAAGAATCAATATAGAAAATGCAAAAATAATTACTTCACCTGTTCTGTCAAATTTACTTTACGAGCAATCCCTTAATATGAATGACGCTTAAAAACCTTCTGCTTTAAAGGTCGCAGAAAAAAAAACATTATTTTTGTGATTATAATATTATAAAACAACTGAAAATTTGAACGAATGAAAAAAAATTGTTGGGAAATTAAAAATTGTGGCAAAAGAAAATCTGGTAGTAATATAAATAATGGAGAAATATGTCCGGTTACTGAAAGTGGCGAATTTGATGGGAAGAACAATGGTTTATTTGCAGGGAGAATTTGTTGGCGCGAAACCGGTACTCATTGCGATGGAAACGTACAAGGCTCTTATGTATTTAAAGCATTAAATTGCTCAAAATGCGAAGTATATCTGCAAATTAGACGTGAAGAAGGCAAAGATTTTCAACTTTAGGGAGG
>JAOZRY010000147.1 GCA_029939965.1 Bacteroidales bacterium
ATTTGGTCAACGGTTGTATAAACAACTACATTGGAATTGTTGTTACAACTGATTGTTACTAATAGAATAAGAAATGTAATTAGTGTGCGCCATAAAACGCCGATATCATAGTTGGACTTGTGTTGAAAACAGTTACTTCGGCAAGCTCTGCACATCGCATTTACAAAAGTAAACTCCTTGTTTTTCACCAGTTCCTCCGCCTCGATCTCAGCGATTTCTGACACCCACTTCCTATAATGTTGAGTTTTCTTGCAGAGACTAATTATGTGGATTAAATACTTCATGTAATTACTATTTTATTTTATTGATTCAATATATTTTCTGCTTACAAAAATATTACTTTCCCGAACATAAACTTCATTTTAACCCACCTGCAATCTAACATGAACAACGAGATAGGGTTAACTGATTTTAATCGCGCACTGTCTGGGGTTTTTGTGGTGCAGCAAGTAAAAGATTTTTAACATCCAAAAAGCACTAAACATTTTCATGCTTTTAAACTTCCACGGAGTCATTTGTTCTGTTAAGAATATTTTTTTGGTTCTAAAAATTTATGTAATAAATTATTTGTAATTTTAACCAAGTTCTGGCACAACTTTTGAGATTGCCGCGCACATTTCAAACCACAATTTAAAATAATTTAAACTATGAAAAGACTTGTTATTATCCTCACAGTTGTAGTAGCAACAGCTACCTTGTTTTCGTGCTCATCTCGAAAAGTAACCCGTGTAAATCCTGATGAAACCATCGACCTGAGTGGCCGCTGGAACTCCACCGATGCACAGCAAACCGCCGAAGCAATGATTTCGCAAGCATTGAGCGAGAGATGGATTTCGGATTTTCAAAATAAAAATGACAACCAAAAACCTGTTGTTATAGTTGGATTTATTCAAAATAAAACCCATGAACATATAGATGCCGAAGTATTTATTCATGATCTGGAAAAAGCCTTTATCAATTCCGGACTTGTGAAATTGGTTCAGGGAGGCGAAAAACGCGAACAAATCAGAGGCGAAAGAGCTGACCAGCAAAATTATTCATCTACCAAAACAATAACAGCATGGGGTGAAGAAATCGGTGCAGATTTTATGCTTCAGGGCGACATGTCGTCCATAGTTGATACTTACAAAAAAGAAAAAGTACTTTTCTACAAAGTAAGCCTTCAGCTTACCAATATCGAAACCAATGAGGTGGTGTGGATCGGCGACAAGGAGATAAAAAAATATGTAAATAAATAAATCTTAAGCTCTGCAAAAAACATTGGTTGATCTGGTTTTTTAACCACAAACTAATTTACAGATTTTAATAATCATTTTGACATATCTGATATGCTTAGATATTTTCGCATACTGGCATCTTTAGGCTTCACCATACTGTTCCTTTTTTTTACAATTAGCTGTGCAACTTATTACGAAAAAACACAGGAATTTCAGGAATTTGTAAATAAAGGAGAAATCGAAAAAGCCAACCATTGGCTTCATGAGCAAAAAAAAATGGAAAATGGAAAAAACAGGTTGCTTTATTTATTTGGCAATGGCTGGACAAACTGGATGTTATCAAATTATGATGTAAGTAACGAATCCTTAAATGCTGCTGATTTGATGATTGAAGATCAACAAAAGAACCTTGCCCTTGAAGGATTAGCGCTTGTTACAAACCCATCAGTTAAACCATATAAACCAGAAGATTTTGAAATTGTATTTGTAAATTATTTTAAAGCTCTGAACTATATTGGACTAGGAAAATATGATGATGCCCTGGTTGAATGCAGGAGAATGAACATAAGGTTGTATGAGCTGAACGACAAATACAAAGACCGTAAGAACCGTTATTCGGATGATGCCTTTGCTCACGTTTTAATAGGGCTGATTTATGATGCGACCAACGATCCGAATAATGCATTCATAGCCTATCGAAATGCTTTTGATGCATACAATAAAATATACCTCGAAAACTTTAACACTCCAGCTCCCGATCAACTAAAGCTCGATTTGATGAGAACAGCAAAAGAGATGGGTTTTAATAAAGAGCTCCGGGAATATGAAGAGCTTTTCAAAATGCAATACAAAGAGTTAAATTCAGATGGAGGCGACCTTGTGTTTATATGGCAAAACGGCTTTGGGCCTGTTAAAGCCGAATGGAGCATTAATCTCTCAATTGCCGAAGGACAAGGGGGAATTGTAACCTTTTCGAATGAGGATATGGGATTTAGTTTTCCGTTTTTTATGGGCGATCTTTCGGCTCGTGAACAAAGCAGTTTTTCTGATCTCAGTTTTATAAGAGTTGCTTTTCCAAAATATGTAGAACGTAAGCCATTTTTTTCGAATGGTAAAATTGTAACCGGGGATAATGAAGTAACCCTTCAGGTTGCAGAAGACATTAACGCCATTGCATTTAAAACACTCCAGGATAGAATGATACGCGAGTTGGGATCATCACTTCTAAGGTTTGCCGTAAAACGATCGCTAGAGGAAGCCGCAAGACAAAAGGATCAGGACCTGGGAACTGTTGTAAGTATTATCAATGCCATTACCGAAAAAGCAGATACCCGAAACTGGCAAACACTGCCCAACACTATTTCATATCATCGCATTCATTTACCTGAAGGAAAACACAATTTGAAATTTGTAATGGAATCAGAAAATGGGTCTAAACCACACGAATTTGATGTTGAGATCACAAAAGGTCAAACCACTTTCTACACATTTCAAAGTATTGAGAGTTATCCGATATCTGATTAAAAACAGGCATTAGAAAACAAACTGCCATTCACTGAACAATATACATTGCAAATGCAAGTTTATTTTTGACAAAAAAAACATACAACGCCTTTTAATAATTTTTTTTGCAGTGCATTTGATTGAAAGCTATTTATAAATGGAGATAATTTTCTATTTTTTTTTACCTTTGCAGGTTTTAAAACTAAATCGGCTATAAATATGAAAAAAGTAAAAGTACTGTACATAATGCAGGAGATAGCTCCTTATCTTAAAGAGAATCCTATCAGCTATATTGGCCGCCACCTTCCGCAGGGGATTCAGGAAAGAGGGAGAGAGATAAGAACCTTTATGCCCAGATATGGTAGTATTAATGAACGCAGAAATCAATTGCACGAAGTAATTCGTCTTTCGGGGATGAACCTGATTATCGACGATGCAGACCATCCGCTTATCATTAAGGTTGCCTCTATTCAGCAAGCTCGCATGCAGGTATATTTTATCGACAACGAAGATTACTTCCATCGCAAAGCTCTTTACAGAGATAAGAATGAAACCTTCTTTGAAGATAATGACGAACGTATGATTTTCTTTGCCCGTGGTGTACTCGAAACTGTAAAAAAACTGGGCTGGCCACCTGATATTATCCATTGCCATGGGTGGTTTACAAGTCTTTTACCACTATATGTAAAAACTACATTCAAAGACAATCCACTTTTTTCGGATGCTAAAGTTATATTTTCAGCTTATGATGATGCTTTTGAAGAATCGTTGAATCCCAACATGATTAAAAAACTCAAATACGACAAAATTAAAGATAGTGAGTTAAAAAATTACAAAAAGGGAAGCTATTCTGGTATTATCAAAGGAGCAATGGAATATTCAGATGCCCTTATTATGGGTAGCGAAACAATTGATCCTGAATTATCAAAATATGCTGAATCGTGCAAAGTGCCCATATTAGGTTATCAGAATAACGATTCATTTATTAATTCCTACAATGATTTTTACAACGAACTCATTAAGGATATCATAGAGTAAGCCAAAACTTAATCAAATTATTATTACAATCTATGCAGCAAAACCGCTTGCAAATCATTGCTTTGGCAATGATCCTGGCACTATTTACAGGAAGTTGTGAAAACGATCCCGACAAAATTGGTATTGAAATTCAACCCGATGCCGATAAGTTAAATGTATTTAGCACCGACACTCTTACAGTTACAGCCCATTCGGTATATGTTGATTCTGTTAGAACTGACGAAACCTCAAGTACCATGATCGGGAGTTATTATGATCCGATTTTTGGTATTACTACCTCTAGCTTGTACCTTGAGCTAAGACTATCGACAGCAGAAATAGATTTGGGTGATTCGCCGGTTTTAGATTCGATGGTTATGGTATTGGAATACGCGTCCATGATTTCATCAGGAGATGAGGAAATGGTAGCTTATGGTGATACTACTACCATGCAAACATTCCGGATTTTTGAAATAGATGAATCATTCTATTCTGATAGTATCTATTTCTCCAATAATACTCTTTCCACTAAAGCAGCTGAAATAGGTGAATTGACGTTTCAGCCACAGCCAACTGACAGTATCACCATTGATACTACAAAGTACAAAGCTCAACTTCATATTAAAATGGAAGATAGTTTTGTACAAAAATTCAGGGATGCTTCAGATGATGACTTTTCCTCACTCGAAAAGTTTCTGGAATTTTTAAAAGGTATTTATATTGTCCCCGATGAAATAAGTATGGGTGGTGCAATTATGTTTTATAATATGAGCTCCATTTTTTCGCGGATGACACTATACTACAGCAATGCAGATGAGGATTCACTTAAATATTATTTCCCTGTATCAAGTGGAAGTGCACGATTTATGAACTTCAATCACAATTACACACTTGCCAGCCCTGAATTTCAAAACCAACTCAATGGGGATACAACCCTGGGTGAGCAAAAATTCTTTTTGCAATCTATGGCAGGTGTTGCAGCTATTGTTGAAATTCCTTATTTAAAAACCCTCACTTTAGAGAGTAATATTGCACTAAACGAAGCAAAACTAATCGTAATCAATAACAATAAAGAAGATGAATTTCTTCCTCCTTCAGAACTAATCTTATTCAACATTGACGACAATGGTACCTACACACTACTTGTTGACCAACTTGAAGGAGCTGAATATTTTGGTGGAACTTATGATAACTCCAATGGACAATATTTTTTCAGAATTACACAACATCTGCAAAAAGTACTGTCGGGCGATACAATTCCACCCAGATTCTATATGGGGGTTTCAGGGGCATCCATTTCGCCAAACAGAGCTGCGATTAATGGTTTTTCGCCCATACCACCTGCCGGCAATTCGCAAAAATTAAAACTGGAACTTATTTTTACCGATCTAAACAATTAAAATATATACAATATTATGTGTGGTATCGTAGGATATTTAGGCTCAAAAGAGGCTTATCCAATTTTAATAAAAGGGCTGAAACGCCTTGAATACAGAGGCTACGACAGTGCTGGTATAGCACTTGTTAACGAAAAAATTAATCTTTACAAAACCAAAGGAAAAGTTTCGAATCTCGAAACCTTTGTTGAAAGTAAAAACATAGCCGGAACAACCGGAATTGCTCATACCAGATGGGCTACACATGGCGAACCCAATGATGTGAATGCCCACCCCCATTTCTCTGACTCGAAAGAATTGGCGATGATTCACAATGGCATCATCGAAAATTATGATGTACTGAAAGAGGAACTTATGAAGGTTGGTGTTGAGTTTAAAAGTAATACCGACACAGAGGTACTTATTCAGCTCATCGAATACATAATGAAGGTTGAAAAAGTTGATCTTGTAAATGCTGTTCAACTTGCCATTAGCCAGGTGGTTGGAGCTTATGCCATTGTAGTTGTATCCAAAAAGCACCCGGATATGCTTATTGC
Source organism: Bacteroidales bacterium (assembly GCA_029939965.1). Lineage (GTDB taxonomy): Bacteria > Bacteroidota > Bacteroidia > Bacteroidales > 4484-276 > SABY01. Next base: position 5,671 of record JAOZRY010000147.1, read on the forward strand.
TGCAAGAAATGGCAGCCCATTGGTTATTGGAATTGGAGAAGATGAATTTTATCTGGCATCTGATCCCTCACCAATTGTGGAATATACGCGTAATGTAGTTTTTGTTGATGATGAAGAAATAGCCATTCTGAAACTGGGTGAAGAACTACAAATACGTACAATTAAAAATCAGGTAAAAACACCCTTTGTAGAACAACTGGAGTTGAATTTGGGTGATTTAGAAAAAAGTGGCTTCAAACATTTTATGATTAAGGAGATATTTGAACAGCCAAAATCAATTCGCGACAGTATTAGAGGAAGAGTAAATGTAGGTATCGATAATATTTCAATGGCAGGAATCATCGATTTCAAGGAGAGGTTTCTGCAGGCAAAACGGATTATTTTTATAGCAGCCGGAACCTCGTGGCACGCATCATTAGTTGGAGAGTATTTATTTGAAGAACTTGCTCGCATTCCTGTTGAAGTAGAATATGCCTCAGAGTTCAGATATCGCAATCCAATCATTAACGAATCGGATGTGGTAATTGCAGTTTCTCAATCAGGGGAAACAGCAGATACACTTGCAGCTATAAAACTTGCAAAACAAAAAGGAGCTCTGATATATAGCATTTGCAATGTTGTTGGATCGTCGATTGCACGAGCAGCCGATGCCGGTTCGTACACTCATGCAGGCCCGGAAATAGGTGTTGCATCAACCAAGGCTTTTACATCGCAAGTTACAGTACTGGTTTTAATGGCACTTTTGTTAGGTCGAAAAAAAGGAACGATTTCGGAAACGCGCTTTCAGGTGTTACTTAACGAGCTCAACAATATACCTTCTAAGGTAGAACAAACTCTACAACTTAATGACCAAATTAAGGAAATTTCCAAAATTTTTACTTATGCACGAAACTTCTTGTATCTCGGCAGGGGGTTTAATTTCCCTGTTGCTCTTGAAGGCGCACTGAAATTAAAAGAGATTTCGTACATACATGCCGAAGGTTACCCGGCAGCAGAAATGAAACATGGGCCGATTGCTCTCATCGATAAAAAAATGCCTGTGGTGGTAATTACTCCAACATCTGCCATTTATAATAAAGTAGTATCGAATATTCAGGAAATAAAAACACGCAAAGGAAAAGTAATAGCAATTGTTTCAAAAGGAGATAAATTGGTTTCAAAACTTGCTGATTATACTTTTGAAATTCCGGAAACCGAAGAAGTCCTTACACCTCTTCTTTCTGTAATTCCGCTACAGCTACTCTCCTATTATATTGCTGATATGCGCGATTGCGAAATTGATCAGCCGCGAAATCTGGCTAAATCTGTTACTGTTGAATAATTAAATCACAATTTCTATGACATAAAAAAATGGGCTTCCTTTCTGGAAAGCCCATTTTTTATTGGATATATCTTTTTCAATTAATTCATATTAATAATACAAAAGTCGGTTATCCACAATTTCTACCTGATCTTTCAATACCTT
>JAOZRY010000148.1 GCA_029939965.1 Bacteroidales bacterium
TACATGAATAAAATTACAAAATACACCAATCTGGGTATGATTGAGTATAAAAAAGCCTGGGATTTTCAGGAGAAATTATTTCAGGATAACCTGAGAAGAAAAATCGCAGGGGAAGCCACAAAAAATTATCTTATTTTTTGTGAGCATAAGCATGTTTATACTTTGGGAAAAAGTGGCTCAGAAGACAATCTGTTGATAAATAATCAATTACTAAAAAAACTTAATGTATCCTTTATCAAAACTAACCGTGGTGGCGACATTACCTATCATGGCCCTGGACAAATTGTAGGTTATCCGATCATCGATCTGGAGAGTTTTGGGTTAGGCGTAAAATCTTACATCAAAAAACTGGAAGAAAGTATTATCAAAGTTTTGCATCATTATGGCCTCCAGGGAGAAAGATTGGATGGGGCTACCGGAGTATGGCTCGATTCGCAAACTCCCGGAAAAGCCCGAAAAATATGTGCAATTGGAGTTAAGGCAAGTCGCCATATTACAATGCATGGTTTTGCTTTTAATGTAAATACCGATTTAAAGTTTTTTGAGATGATAAATCCCTGTGGGTTTACGGATAAGACGGTTACCTCACTCAAAAATGAATTGGGGCACTCAATGGATTTTGATGAGGTGCAGCAAAAAGTAAAGACAGAGGTGATTGAGCTTTTTGGGATGGTAGTTTAAGGCAGGTCCAAAAAAAATGCAATAAAATTGACAATTTAATTTGCTTGATAGGTAAAAATGTTTTTATCTTTGTCGCCCCAATTAAGCCCAGATGGCGGAAATGGTAGACGCGCATGGTTGAGGGCCATGTTCCCGTTAGGGAGTGCAAGTTCGATTCTTGTTCTGGGCACATCATCAAAGTAAAATCCCTGAAAGGTTAACCTTTCAGGGATTTTTTATTTGCTACCAACAAGAATAAATCTTTTTGATTGGCAACTAAGAATCAGTAAAAATTTATAAAACAGTAAAATACCCTAATCACTTCAATGGATTTAGAAGATACTCCAATCCATTCAATTTTATTTCGTACATTGTATTGAGAAGCATACCGAGTTTCCCTTTTGGAAACCCCTTACGGTGATACCAAACAAGATAGTACTCAGGGATATTACAGATAATCACTCCTTTGTATTTCCCAAAAGGCATTTTTTCGGTAACCAGCTTTTTGAATATCTCACTATCAGACTTTTGAATCATCAGAAAAATTAAATATTAAGTATCTAATTCGATTTATGATTTATGATTTATAATTTATTATTGAAACCGCAAAGCGGGAAAACAAACATCGTTAACATGTTAGCGTTAGTGGCTTTTTAAGAGCCTGTTTCGTTGATACAGAAGTGGGGTACAATAGCAATTTGGCAAACCGCTTTTAAAAAAAACACAGCTTTCCAATAATTTTATTACACCGAAAACCGGGCACAATTAACACAAGTAGAACTACCAGGCATTACCATTAATCGGCCATGAGGAATTTGAGTACCGCAATTTCGACACTTCCCAAAGTTTGGGCTGTCAAAGCTTTCGAGTCCCAATAGTACATTTTTCAATTTATTTTCCGCAGCTCTTAGCGCAGCTTCGTTCACACTCTTATTATTAATGGCATCCATGCGACTCACCCTCCCAATGGAATCATCGGGCGAAATAGGCTGTGTAAGTTCTTCAAGTGTTTTTATCTTAAACTCCAGCTTCTCTTTTTCCTTATTGAGTTTTGTGAATACCTGCTGTTTTTCTTCCCCGGTCATAATTCCAATATTAAGATTGCATCAAAAAATTCATAAAAATAGTTCTATTGTTCTGTTAATAAGTTTTTTAATAATGATAAAATGAGGCAATGCAATAAGGAGAGTGTCATTAAAATATTGAATCATTAGATCATTGAATCATTATATCATTGAAGCATTTTTGTATGTTCCATTAAATTACAGTAGAACCGCAAAAATAACAGAAATACTAAAATGAGAATATGCTTATATTTCAGGTGGTTTTCTGAAATCCTTTTTCTCAGCATGTTTTCGCTTTTGCTCCAATCGTTTTATTCTTTGAGAAGCGGGCAAATGGATAGGAATTCGTTTGGCATCAGGAGTTAATGCGTTTTCGATAAGTTGATAGAATTTTTCTGCTGCAATCTTTTTATTTTTCAACTGCGAACGCGATTGTTGTGAAACGATGATAAGGATTCCATCGATAGTAATTTTATTTTTCAGCTTTCTATGCAGGAGTTCTTTTTCCTCGCATGATAATAAATCAGAATTAACTACATCAAAACGGAGCTCAACTTTGGTATTAACCTTATTTACATTTTGCCCACCAGGGCCTGTACTCCGTGAAGTTTTGTATTTAATTTCACTGCCAAAATCCATAAACATAATATATTATTAGGCCTTGTTTGCAGGTTACCAAAAATAATAATTACTGGTAATCGGCCTCACAGTTTGAGCCGTTGGCACCAATCTCGATGTAATACGACCATAGTATTGATCCATCCGATTGATAATTTCCGGTACCTTCCACGCTCCAATTATCGCCAATGATTTGTTGGGGCATATTTATCAAGTTTCCATTTACAAATCCGTAAGCCGCATCGTAATCGGGACCGGTAAAGGCAAAGTTATCCATATACACTTTTGATTCGCTATCCGAATCTGCCTGAATATTTACTTCATATTCCAACCTCACACAAGATTCATCTACCACCCATGTACCTATAAATTTATCTCTTGGGTTTTCATTCACGGGATCATCCGTCTCGCCATCGGTACATGCTGCAAAATTTACAACAAATAGGAGGAGAATTAAAATGCCTGCAAATTGTAAGCGTGTCTTTTTCATAAAAATTTGTTTTAATGGTTTGTTATTAAGTTTCACAAGGCTGGCTATTGCGAGCATAGCGAAGCAATCTTCCAGAATGATTGGTGCGAGGCACGACTAGCACGGTTTTTTTTTCTAAAAAACTATGACAAGGTTGATACGGGTTGCCACGTCGCTTTGCTCCTCGCAAAGCCCGTTGCTAATTGTCGCATTTTTCATTGTTATTTTGCAAAATCTTCCTGCTTCCGTAGGCTGCCCCCATAAGTAACAAAATACCAAGCCCGCTGCCGATGGGTGCTCCGCCGCCTACCGGTGTGTTGCCGCCAGCTCCCGGATCATCACCACCATTGGGTGGGGGTGGTGTTTGTGCCGACAGGGCGGTTATCGTCAATATTAATGCTGCTGTTGCCAATAATCTTTTTATTATTTTCATGTCTTTTATGTTTTTAATACTTGAAAGTTTCAATGTGTAAATGCATTATATCATTTAAGCATTGCGCCCTTGAAGCATTGCATCATTATTTATTAAATACTTTTGTTGTAAAAATGTCATCGTCCGTGGTAATGCACACCAAATAAACCGATTGGCTTCCTCTGAACGAAATCTCGTTGTCGGGTTGTGTTGTGTGCCTGATAAGTAGTTGCTGTCCGGCGGTGTTATAAACCGCAATGATTGCCCCATTGGAAATATTTAAAGATTCATTGTCAGGGAAATTTACATGCAAAACATTGTTGGCAAGGTAGCAAAGCACGTTAAAGTTTTCGGGCTGTTCAATTCCTGTAACATCTTTAAAATGAACTTTAAAATCTTTTACTGCTCCGGCAGTATAATCAAAGCTGTATTCGGGGTTTGAGCGTAAATCCTGTATGTAATTTAATCCCACATCTTCGAGATAAACAGGAATCTCCGAACCAAGTGACTCCATTTCGGTTGCATTAAATACATAAATTCCATCCATCCCGGCTTCAAAATACACCGGCACGGTTTCGTGGCCAGCCACCGAAGGCAGGGTGTTGATTGCCATGTTCTGGTTTTCGCATTTTGAATAAACAACCGGTACATCAGGGCTGCCGGAAATGATTTTAACAATATCGTATAACCTGTCGGCCTGTGGTGTTGCATCAGCGATAAAGCGAATGGCAGTTTGCGTGGTAATGTTGTTGCCGGTAGCTTTAAGCACAAGCATTTCATTGGATTTTATATCCTTGTAAAAAGCCTGTACTCCATGTACACGGTCACTGTTTTCGAGCTGCAAGATTCCGTTGCCACCGGTAGCCCTTACAAAAAATCCCTGCCCCGAAGGAATGTACTGCGTTGTAGTATTGGCTTTGCCGGCATCTTTGATGTAATACCTATAATCGCCATTTGTTCCATAGGTTGGGTCAAAAAGCCAGATAGCCCCGTTCAGTTCGGCAGGAATTGTAACCGCATCCCAATCGAGTACCGAAGGGTATGGGTTGCCCATGAGGTTCCACCCATCGCCGTTTTGTGTAAATGATTTGTTTTGGTTTCCGGTGTTGGTTGTACCGGAAAACACTTCGGTTGTTGACCCGGCTTCCACCGACCAAAGGGAATATCCCTGCATGATGTTTAGCTGGTAGGTGATTGAACTTACATCATGGTAATCGTTGGTGGTTTCGGCATGATACTGCAGGTAGTCATCCGGGAACATCCCTGCGAGGGCATTGCTTACCGGTGCTGAAATAAGATGCCATTTCCCTTGGGTGAGATACCGTTGTACTTTTGCTTCACCACCACCTGTATAGGTAACGCTGCCAATGTCTATCAGCGATGCATCTCCCGTATCATCGGATTCCAAAACCAGGTTGCCGCCGCCTGAGATATTTAGCGTAGTTTCTGATTCTACGTTAATGCATGTATTTGGCTCTACTTGAATTCCCTGTGCAGAAACAAAGTAAGCCGAAAATACAAGCATCATTACAATAATTAATTTAGCTTTCATAATTTAATAAATTTAATTATCACAAATTTTAATTTTAATTTTCAGTCCAAATAATTGATTTTTCGGAATAATTGTTTATCATTTTTTTCATAATCCCAACCCAACACTCACCATCTCAGCAATATCCAAATTCTGCATCGTTTCTTCCCGGTTTTTATATTTAATGCCATCGGTCATCATTACCATGCAAAATGGGCAGGCGGTGGCTACAATATCGGCTTTGGCTTCGATAGCCTCTTCAATGCGTTCGATAAAGATTTCTTTGTCACCTTTTTCAGCTTCTTTAAACATTTGCCCGCCACCGGCACCACAGCACAGGGCAAAGCTTTTGTTACGCTCCATCTCCACTTTTTGGCAGGCAATTGCACTCAGCACATCGCGTGGCGCATCGTATTCGTCGTTAGCTCTACCAAGATAGCAGGGATCGTGGAAAGTAACCTTTTTGCCGGCAAATTTATCAGAATCGATTTTGAGTTTGCCATCTGCGATAAGCTTTTGTAGAAATTGGGAGTGATGCATTACTTCATAATCTCCATCAAAATCGGGATATTCATTTATAAAAGTATTATAGTCGTGCGGGCAACAGGTGATAATTTTTTCAACCTCATACATCTTAAATGTTTCGATAATCTGAAGGGTTTGCATTTGATAGAGCATCTCGTTTCCGGCCCGACGAGCCGAATCTCCGGTATCTATTTCTTCTTCGCCCAACACAGCATAATCAATGTTGAGGTAGTTGAGAACTTTCACAAACTCCCGCGAAACTTTTTTGTAACGGTCGTCGTATGCACCGGCTGAACCAATCCAAACCAGGTATTCGGGTTTTTTACCCTGATTAAAAACATCAGCCATTACGGGTACATCAATTTCTTCGGCCCACTTTAGACGATCTTCGGGTGGATACTGCCAGGGGGCACCGTTGTTTTCTACATTTGTAAACATGTTGTTTAACTCTCCGGGGGCAGCCGACTCTTCCATAAACAGGTATCGGCGTAGGTCAACGATCAGGCTTGGATGGTTAATATTGATGGGGCACTCCTGAGCACAGGCATTACAAGTTGTACATGCCCAGAGTTCTTCTTCCGAAATATAATTCTTTACCAGTCCTTTATCATCTGAATAATCTTTCCCATTCATTACTTTTAGTGGACCAACTTTTTTCATTCGGGCACGTGTATCCATCATTACCTTACGTGGCGACAGCATTTTGCCCGTAACGTTGGCCGGACAAACAGCTGTACAACGTCCGCACTCGGTGCATGAAAGAGAGTCTAAATAATTTTTCCAGGTAATATCTTCCACGTCTTTTACGCCAAAGCGTTCCATAGTTTCCTCCTCACCTTCGGCGGGCTCTGCAAAAGCGGCATCCGGATCCATCATTAGTTTCACCTCTTTAGTTACACTTTCCATATTATCGAGCTTACCAAGCGGCTCTAACCGGCATAAAAAAACATTGGGTACCGACATAAACACATGGAAATGTTTGGAGTAGGGTAAGGCATTGGCAAATATAAAAATGGTAACAATATGCGACCACCAGAAGAATTCGAACCAAAAATGAGCAGATGCATAAAAATCGTTCATTCCAGTGCTATTCGTATGTGATGGCATAATAGCTGATTTCAGAAAATCGCTTATTGGGTAAATTCCTATGGCTTCATCAGGATGGAGAATAAGATAATATGTATTCATCCCCAACAGGGAGATCATTAAAAATAAGATGGCAGCCAAAGCCAGATTGGCATCAATCTTCGAAATCTTTTTCATCTCAATGCCCTTAAAACGCTTAACGTGCATCAGCAGGCGGCGGATAAGAAATGCTACGATAGCGATAGCTACAATTAGCCCGAACACATCACCACAAGCCATCATAAAATCATAAAAAACTCCGAGGAAGGCCAGGGATTTTTCGATACCAAAAACACCATCTATAATCATTTCTATACTTCCGAATGCAACAACCATAAAACCCCAGAACACAAGAGCATGCGCCAATCCGATAAGGGGCATTCTAAAAATCTTGGTTTGCCCAATGGCAACTTTTAGCATAATGTTGATGCGCTTGGGAATATCATTAATCGGGAAAGGTTTGGTAAGCTTGAATAAGGCTGCAATTTTGGAAGCTGTATATGCAAAAATCCCCAGCGTAACAAATAACACAATGATGAAAATAATTTGATGCGTCATGATTTAAAACTTTTATTGAAATGATTTAATAACTACAATATTAAGGATTTAGAATATATTTTCTCAGAATTTCAGAATGGTAATGGCTTATCATTTTAAGAATAAAGCTCTTACAGATGTAATTTAAACACGGTGTAAATTAGCAGAGCGCGAAAAAGAATAAAGAAAAT
>JAOZRY010000792.1 GCA_029939965.1 Bacteroidales bacterium
CAAACCTACAAGTTTTTAATCAAAGTTTTCAAACATTGTACTAGAATTTGATCTAGGGGGTTTTCCGACAAAATCTATCACAAAAATAATCAAACAAAAATGAACTTCCTTGCGCCAATTATAAATACGGCGCATACAATGGCGATGCCTTCCCGTTATAATAAAGTAAACTAACGAAATTGATTTGATATAAACAATATTTGAGTGAATTCGATTTTTGATCGTTGAATTGCCAATGATCCAAGTTGTATGTTGTCCATCACCAATGAGATTATCACGTTTCTTTATGATTCCATTTATTCCTTCATTTTGTCCTCGAATCCCATACACAAGAAACCACTCAATGGTTCCATGGGCGATGAAACTTAATCCTAATTTCTGTTCGAGCGGGGTTCCATGTTTCCGAATTTTCGCCCGAAGTTTCATTACTTGACGTCGTAATTGTTTCTCCCGTAATCGTTCTGCAGGGGTTAATCCATGATATCTGGCCCGTGCTGCATATTTCCTTAAATATTGTTGTGGATATTTCTTTTTTGTCACCAAAGATAATGAACACCCCCTTTGAAACGATAAACTGCTCGCTTCAACAACCCATTGCTTTCGTTCTATGATAGTCAATCCCGATTTCAATGCCTTTTTAGATATATGTGCCAATTCCGCAGCTTTTTTTTTTAACTCTTGCAATAGTTGGGAATTTCGAGGATTGATATCAACAAATGGGATAGCATCGGCCAGTTCAATCCGATCTATGATGGAAAATGAAAAATAGGCCGCATCTGCCGTACCTACCCAAATATCACGATTCGTACTTTGTGCGAGGGTTTCAATCGGTGAAAATGTCGCATCAAACAACGCAGAATCTGATGTTCGTCCGCTAGCAGTAATGGAATTAAAGGGAAGGCAATAACTGCCTACTCCAATAGATGCCTTTTGTCCAAAAAAGGTACCCTGTGATCCCGTCCCTTTTGAACCTGTCAAGTCCCGTTTATCGACCGGGATATTGCAACAATCGACGGATACGACTGTAAAATCGTGTATGTTGTCAGCGGAGAGCTTATCATCAATGAGCTTTTCATACTTGTGGATGTGGTTTTCAATATACGCAAAATGTGCATAGAATTTGTGTTTTCCTGGTGGTCCTGCGATAAAACCCAGTTTTCCGGCAAGCCTAAAGATAAATTTACGATCGTCAAGATCTGGTTCCTTAATAGCCCCGATAAATTCGCTAATACTGGAAAAATATTTAGCTTTCTGATAGAGTCGTGCATTAAAAAAAGGAATTAATGCACCGCGAGCATGTACGTCGATATTGGGGAATATTTGCGATGGAGCCACGAGTCCCATCAATATTTCAAGCGGAGGAGTAACTTTTTTTCGGGTTGAGCGAAATAATTCTGCGTATTGTTTTCGTGCATTTTCTCCGATAGTCACATAGAAATAATCTTGAATATTCGTGATTAAAGGGTTAAATTCCTCCTTACATATTTCATATATCTGTTTCATGTAAATATTCGCTGAACTTCTGCATGGGAAAGACTGGTTGAAATCGAAAATATACTGTTTTAATATCTGAGCGTCTTTTGAGCTAAGAATCGATATTAGTTTACCACGAAATAGACCAAAAAGAAATTGAACAAGAATCATAATTATGAATTGATGAGCGCGCTGTTCCGATATCTTAAGGGGGCCAAATCTTACATATTTTTGGTGAATTGCAGTTATCGAATTGGAATACTTATCTAAGCCTTCTATTATAATTTCTTGATAATCATGTTTTAGATAATAACAAAAACAATTGTTGGACATCAATAATCATTTATAACTTGATGTTCATTCGTAAAAAGATATTCTTTTGAAAAATGGATATTGTCGGAAAAACCCCATTCGCAATTAAAGAAGAAAAAATCTCGTCTTATGGAATCCTCGATGATTTAAAG
>JAOZRY010000149.1 GCA_029939965.1 Bacteroidales bacterium
AATCCTGAAGGGATTAAATGTGAATAGCCCTGTTTAGCCTGTCCCGATTTTTCTTTGGGAAAGTGCAGGGAAAATAACAGGAAATGAATATAGGAATAATTGCAAGTATAATATGTAATTTCAAATTTTCAACTCGTTGTTTTTGTGCTATTTATGAAGTCCAAATTAAAAATTATATGACTTGATAAAGATTGACAACCAATCTCATTCAATCTATCATCAATCTTTTTCAATCTCTTTTCCGGCTCGTCAGGGTTAGGATAAACCAATAAAGGCTTCTCAGGAAACCCTAAGAAGCCTATATTTTATTTGGAAAGAAAAATGTTATTCTCTTTCGTCTTCTACATCTTCTAATGTAACATCACCACCATCATTTCCCCAACTATTAAGAATGTAATTCACAACATCCCTCACTTCTTCGTCAGTCATTTCTGTTAGTGTCATTACACTTCCGGGATATGTAGTACCATTTACGGTAATGGGAGTTTTGGAGCCATACATAGTTTGCTTTACTGCACGTTGTACATCGGCCAAAAGGTAATCGGCCTCGGCCAATGGTGGGAAAGCCGGAGGTAAACCCATGCCCGTTGCCAGATGACAAATAGCACAAGTACCTTTGCCTTCATAAACTAACTTTCCTGCCTCAATGCTGGCATCCAGATCAAGTTCGCCGGCAAATAGTTCTACACGGTTGTTTTCTTCGGCGTTTGCCTTATTACTTACCGTGGATATTGTTACAGCTATTGCTGCTACAAAAAATAATGCAATCATTGTTACTACAGTTTTTCTCATCTTTGTTTATTTTTAAGTTAAAAATATTTTCTATCAACAAGCCAGAAAAGAGATTGAATGGGATAGTTAAACTACCATTATCAATCCTCTCAATTGTTTTCATTCTTTATCGAAACATAAATTTTTTTGCCAAAAATAACACGAATATTAGAAATAGGCCAATAATTATCTGGTTTGTTCATTATTTATTTTTAATTTATGATCGGGTGGAGAAACCAGATGTACTCCAAGCCCAAGTCCTTTCAACACAAACCAAACACCAATAACCAGTATGAAAACCGGAACTGCTTTGCGCATGTATTTGCGTATGGGTGCAGTTACAAAGTTACCCAACAGGTTTAATCCGAGCATAATCGGAACAGTCCCCAAGCCAAACAAGGCCATATAAAACATACCATTAATTGCATTTCCGGCGGCAAGAGACAATCCTATTGCCACATAAACCGGCCCACAGGGTAACAATCCGTTTAGCAACCCAATAAGAAACAATGATGAATATGTTTTTTTTCCAAACAATAAACCAAGCTTTGCTTTTAGTATATTAACTAATGAAAATAGTGGTGATTTTGCAGCTACAGAATTAAACAGCAGTGGGAAAAATACCGACAGAATCATTGCTGAACCTATGGCTATCGATAACCATTGCTGCATACCGGCTAAACGTAATCCCTGCCCAACCATTCCGAACAACAGACCCATAACAGAGTAAGTAACTATGCGGCCAAAATTATAAATGAGGGCACTATAAGTTCGTGAGTACCAGGAATTACTTTTGATTGGTAATGATACAGCAATAGGGCCACACATCCCCACACAATGAAATCCGGTGAGAAACCCAAACACAAGTGCTGCTGATATTAAATCAAATTGCATAAAATTTATTTATTGATATGCTTAACGTAAATATCCTTTTCTGTATAATAAAACTTATCTTCAAACTCCCACTCGACCATCACGATGTACTTCCCACGATCCAATTCATCGGCACGAATATGCTGTTTCCCTTCCAAATCAGTTTTTACTAAAACAAAAACATCCTTTTCGCTTGAAGAGGGTCTGAACAAAATTATTTCGCCTTTGAGTGATTCAAAATCAAATACATCAGGAAAACTTATCTCTATTACCTGCCCATTATAAGATATGGAAACTCTTTCATCCAGATCCAGCGCATTATTTCGCTTTTCGATCATCGATTGATGCTCAAGCTCCCTTGGGTAATAATCTTCGTGAACAAGATTAATACTGGTTTGATAAGTAATATAAACCATCAATCCCATACCGGATACAAAAAGTATAATAACCAGTACAATTCCAGTTCCCCAGTTAAATTTCATATTCGTTATTCTAATTGTTTAATTTGAACCTACAAAGGTAATTTCAATTTCTTCGATCAGTTCATCGCCGGTAAAAATCCCTAACTCAATGGGGATTTTCCCATGTACATCATCCTCGTTGAGATACACAAAGAACACTCCCTCGGTAAAGGTTGCGCTTTTTACAATCATATCCCCTGCAGGCACTAATATTTCGCCATCGTGCGAAAGAAGCTTGATCTCGATAGGAAAATCTACCCGCCTTTTATTTACGACTTTTATGTTGTATAAATTACTAATCCTGTTATTATCATGTTTCTGAAAAAGCAATCCCGGAGTTCTCAGCACAGTTGTTTCAACATCTGACCGACTGAAAAACAGAAAACTCAAAAAGGTAAATAATACTACCAGAACAGAAGTATAGGCAATGAGACGAGCGTTGAGTTTTAATTTTGCTCCGGTAGAAATACCTCTTTCCGAATCAAACCGAATTAAACCTTTTGGCAAACCTACCCTTTTCATTACGTGGTTACAAGCATCGATGCAAGCTGTACAATTTACACATTCGAGCTGTGTACCATTACGTATGTCGATGGCAGTAGGACAAACCTGTACACAAGCCCGACAATCCACACAATCACCTTTTCCTGCTTCTTTGCGGTTTTCACCTTTTTTTTGTGAACCTCTTATTTCGCCACGCACATAATCGTATGCCACGAGAATACTGTTTTTATCGAGCAGCACACCCTGCAATCTGCCATAAGGACAAAGTATAAGGCAAACCTGCTCTCTAAACCAGCTATAAATAAACAGCAAAAATCCTGTAAGAACAATCAAACCGGTAATGGCAGCACTATTTTCTGAGATGGGTTCACCAAGCATTTCAACCAGACTTTCGAGGCCAATTACCCATGCAAATAGTGTTAATGCAATCAAATAAGCCACCAATGCAAAAATGGAATACTTGACAATCCTTTTCCAAATTTTTTCGAAGGTCCAGGAACCTTTGGCTAATTTTCTCTGCTTAGGAGCATCACCATCAATCAAATATTCAATTTTACGAAATACCATTTCCATAAAAATGGTTTGCGGACATGTCCACCCGCACCACAGCCGCCCGAAAGATACTGTAAATACCACTATAAAAACAATTAGCGTAAGCATCATTACAGCAAAAAGATAGGTATCCTGTGGCCAGAAAATCTGCCCAAAAAAGATAAATTTTCTGTTGATTACATCAATCAAAAATAGGGGATCGCCATTCATTTTCACAAACGGCATTCCAAAGAATATTGCCAGCAATATCCACGATACTATTAAACGATAGTTGTGAAGTTTACCTTTGGGTTTTTTTGGAAATACATATTCACGATTTCCTTCCTGATTTACGGTTGCAATACTATCACGGAAGGATTCATCCCTGATCGGTTTATTTTCTTTCATTTATGTATGGAAGTGATAATAGTTTTTCATTTTTTTTTGATAAAAATTCAAATCCTGACAGAGATTTAAACTCTGTCAGGGTTATTGTGGTAGGGCAATATCTCTCTCTCCTTTCAATGTCAGGTACTTCTAATTCATCAGTTCGCCCTGTGCTTCCTTTGCATTTGGCGGGTTGCTACCTTGCAACTTTTTCAGCACATAACTACTCACCTGCAAAATCTTTTCGTCAGAAAGCTGGCCTTTGTATGGTGTCATCCCTTTAGTAGGAACACCATTAAAAATTACATTGTAAAGGTCTTCAATGGTGTTACCATGAATCCAGTATTTATCGGTAAGGTTTGGCCCGATAACATTACCTTCGCCCAATTGTCCGTGGCATGTTGCACAAAGTTTTTCTTTATAAATAACTTCACCGGCAGCCAAATCTTCGCTTGATGTAAGCAAAACCAATGCAGCCTGACCGGATTCTACTTTATGTTTTTCAACATTGGCGTTGGCTTGTGCCATTTGCCTCTCATATTCTGCATCCTGCAAATCGCCTAATTCATATATATGATAGTAAACGAAATAGATTACTGAGAAAATTACGGAAATGTACCAAATGTACACGAGCCAGGGCGGAATAGGATTATTTAATTCTTTAATACCGTCAAAATCGTGCTCTAATGGTTTACCGTCGTATTTTGGCTTAATTATATTTTCTTCCATGATCGATGTCTGTATTTTTGTTTGATATTTCATTTTGTTCCGGATCATTACCGAGAGGCAGGTTTGCCATATCACTTATAAAACCTTTATCCATACGATAAACATAATACAGCAACCCAAGGAAAAAACTAAAAAATATAAAAATTCCTATTATTGGGAAAATAGCTACGCCATCAATGCCTTCGAGATAATGAATTACAATTCTCATTACATACCCGTTTTTGTATCGTACGATAAGCCCTGTGACTCATTAGCCAGCTCATTGCCCTTTGTGGGCAATGACATTAACAGTCCTGGATAATCTGATTTATTAATCATTGATGTTGTACTTTCAGGTGCTTCGGAAATATCTCTTCCTAATCGTTGCAGGTATGCAATAAGCGCAATGATTTGTTTTTGAGGTTCAATATCAATACCGGCCTCACTGAGCGTAGCAGCTATTTTTTTGGCCTGCGTCATCAAATCGGCTTCGGCTTGCAGATCATAGCCCTCAGGATAAGGAACACCCAGGGTTTGCATTACCCTGATTTTGGCTGGTGTAAGCTCAATATCAATATCTTTAGTAAACAGCCATGGATATGGTGGCATAATCGACTGTGCGTTCATGCCCTGTGGATTCATCATGTGATTGTAATGCCACGAATCGGGTTTATACATCTTACCGGAAACCACGCCTGTTCTGGCCAAATCGGGGCCTGCTCTGCGCGAACCCCAAAGGAAAGGATGATCGTAAACAAATTCGCCGGCTTTTGAATACTCTCCATAGCGTTCAGTTTCGGAGCGAAATGGACGCACCATTTGTGAGTGGCAACTAACACATCCTTCCGAAATATACACATCGCGTCCCTGCAATTCGAGGGGGGTATAAGGTTTTACATTTTCGATGGTAGGGATATTAGATTTTACCAAATACATGGGAACAATCTCCACAATTCCACCAATCAGAATTGCAATCAAAGCCCAGATTGTAAATAATACCGGCTTTCTTTCCAACCATGAATGTACGGTTTCACCAAATATTCTTTTCGAAGGTGCTTTTTCTAATGGAGGTGCAGAAGCCGCTTCATCAGCTACAAAATTGCCCGCCTTAGCCGTTTTCACCAAATTGTAAACCATTAATAAGAAACCCGCCATGTATAAAACTCCTCCAATGATACGGGTATAATACATCGGCATAATTTGCGTAACTGTTTCAAGAAAGTTTGGATATGCCAGAAAGCCATCTGCAGTAAACTCTTTCCACATTAAACTTTGTGTTACGGCTGCCCAATAAAGCGGAACCGCATAAAACACTATGCCAAGGGTTCCCAGCCAAAAGTGGGTATTGGCCAATTTCTCGGAGAAAAGTTTAACCTTAAACATTCGGGGGAATAACCAGTATAGTATGGCAAAGGACAAGAAACCGTTCCAGGCCAAAACACCAATATGCACGTGAGCAATTGTCCAATCGGTAAAGTGACTAAATGCGTTCACGTTTTTGAGCGAAAGCAATGGCCCTTCGAATGTTGACATACCATAACCGGTTACGGCAACAACCATAAACTTTAACAAAGCGGTATCGCGAACTTTATCCCAGGCACCACGTAATGTTAGCAAGCCATTAACCATTCCGCCCCAGGAGGGAGCTATGAGCATAATCGAAAATACTACTCCCATGGTTTGAGCCCAATCGGGAAGCGATTGATAGAGCAAGTGATGTGGTCCGGCCCAGATATAGAGAAAAATCAATGACCAAAAATGAAGAATCGAAAGCCGGTACGAATATACAGGCCTGTTGGCAGCTTTGGGCAAGAAATAATACATTAGCCCTAAGTATGGTGTGGTAAGGAAAAATGCCACCGCATTATGGCCATACCACCATTGTACCAATGCATCCTGAACCCCGGCAAACATCGAGTAACTTTTCCACATCGAAACCGGAATTTCGAATGAATTAACAACATGTAATACAGCTACCGTAACAAACGTAGCGATGTAAAACCAAATAGCAACATACATGTGTTTAACACGTCTGATCAGAATTGTTCCTATCATATTCCAGCCAAATACCACCCAAATAAGTGTAATGGCAATATCAATAGGCCATTCTAATTCGGCATACTCCTTTGAGGTAGTGTAGCCTAAAACCAGGGTTACTGCAGCAGCAACAATTATAAGCTGCCATCCCCAAAAATGAATCCAACTCAGCGTATCGTTAAACATTCGTGTTTTTAGCAATCGCTGCATGGAATAATAAACCCCCATAAAAATTGTATTACCAACAAAAGCAAATATTGCTGCATTTGTGTGCAAAGGCCGAAGCCGTCCGAATGAGGTGAATTCGAGGTTGAGGTTAAAAACCGGAAAGGCAATTTGCAAAGCCACCAATACCCCAACCAAAATAGCAACAATCCCCCAGAGGATTGTCGCATAAGCAAAAAACTTCACAATCTTGTTGTCGTACAAGAACTTTTCGTGCTCCATTGTAATTCGTTTTTGTGTAAATTAATTTTCGATAGCCTTATTTTTATTTTCTAATTCCTCCTGACTAGGATTTAAATCGTCGTTATTTCCTTCAATCAGCGGTTCGTCATCAAACAACATTCTAACTGATGGAGTGTAAGCATCTTCAAATTGTCCGCTTTTGGTGGCCCAAAAAAACGCGAATAAAAAACCCGATGCTAATAATAAACTAATGATGATTAAGATAAATAAAATTGACATAAGTTATATTTCAGTATCTGAATACCTATTTGGCAAATGTAAGCGAATTATCAAAATGGTACAAATTGAATGTGGGAAATTTATTAATTTGGATGGGTTCTAAATTAGATTTAATGGGACAATGATTTAATGATACAATGATA
>JAOZRY010000793.1 GCA_029939965.1 Bacteroidales bacterium
TCCATAAAGTTAGTGTCTGATCTATAATGTTCTCTAACGAGGCTTGTGAAGTGCTGAAAAACAATAAGTTTACTTTTGTAAATGTTTGTTTTCAGCACAAGCATAACGAAGTTAGGGGACATTAGAGACAGACACTAATTAAGTTGTGAAAGTAGTTGGTGAAGAGCTTCTCGCTTTGCATTATTCACCGGAAAAATCAATTTTGCTAAGGACCCTCCGTTCTCGCGGTTTTCAATCATTATTTGGGCATTATGAAGACTCATAATAAATTTTGCTATGGCAAACCTAATTCCCGACCAATCTGAATTTTTTATCATTTCGGGTGATTGTAGGAAACTTGAGATTTCAGATAAATCTTTTTCCGTAAATCCATTCCCTGAATCTTGAATGTGTAATTCAATTCTATCAACCGATTCGTGTATTTCTATTTTTATATCCCCGTTTTCGGGTGAGTATTTTATCGCATTTAAAATAAAGATTCTTAAAACCTCCTTAATCAGTCCGGGATCAATTACAATTTCGGTAATTTCTAAATCCTGAGGGTAGCATACATGAATATCTTTTTTGCGGATCAAATCAACATTGTCATTTACAGCATATTCAATCAGATTGCTCAACTTGTATGGTCGCATGTTGTTACCAGATGTTTGGGTGTTTATTTCAGTAACGATTAAAGCCGTATCAAGCAATTCCTTTGTTTTTTGTGAAGCACCACAAATAGGCTTCATAACGGTTTGGTTTTCCGTATTTATTTCATCATCTGCTAATATATCAGTAAAGCCAATTATTGCACTTACAGGAGTTCTGAGTTCCTGAATCAAAATCCTTAAAAACTTATTCTTTATAAGTTCAATCTCAAGGTTTTGTAACGATTTATTGTCGGGTTTTACATGTTTGTTTCTTAATGCAATAAACTCTTTTTTTAGTGTGTCCATTTCAAAATTGAGTATCCTCAAATCCTTTTGGTTTTGCCTAAATTTACTTACAATGTTATCCTGCTTGTCTTTTAGTAACAGCCTCAGTTCAATTTTATCAATGATTTCGCTTTCGTTGTCAGGCATTATTATGTAATCATCAGCCCCTACTTCATACGCCTTTATAATTATTTTTTTATCATTATTTTTAGTAATAAATATAACAGGGATATCTTTTAGCTCTTTATGCGACTTAATGATTTTACAGAGCTTTAATGTGTTGGTTTCAGTATCAGATCCTTCCAATACAACCAAGTCAATATTTTCCTGTAAAAGTGATGATAAAGCTTCTGGAATTGTTGTAGAACGGTAAATGTAGAACTCCAGACCTTTCAGTAAGTTTTCGATATGATTACCTGAATCCTGATTCTCCACAACTAATATTTTCTTTTTCAGCGTTTCCATATCTTATGTTTTTTACACTTTGCTTTTACTATTTCTAATTCTTTCGATTTCGATTTATATACTAATTATGAAGCAAATATAGTATTGTTAACCAATCGAATTCAAGGGGTAATTAGCAAGTGTGGCGATTTGTTTCGTAAGTGTGCTAAAAATGGGTAAAAATGTAAACCACTATTCTGTATCCTTTTACCACAATTCTAAAATATTAGGCTACCAACGTTAAGCTGAACAAATTGAAGAAAAATAGCCATCCCGCACGTATGCCTAACCGTCAGGCCGAGGGAGGAGATTTGCCTGGCTACTGATAAAATATTTAAACAACATGTTGGTTAGTTTTGCAAATTAAGAGGCTATGCGTATGTGTAGGAGGCTAATTTATAATGAATTGACAATTAGTAAAGCCCATCTTTATGCGGGTAGCCCATTTTAGCATTGAATCATTTTAGCATTGTACCATTCAATCTACCATCAATCTCTTTTCCGGGTTATGGAAACTCCTGAGTTGTTTCATTCCAATATTTCCTCTCCCATCAAATATCCGTGTGCAGTAGC
>JAOZRY010000794.1 GCA_029939965.1 Bacteroidales bacterium
AAAATGAATGGTTTATTTACAAAAAACTCAAATGCATCACCCACCGAAGTTAACTCAAAACCAATTGTTGTAACAGCTGCTGCTTCGGTACCTTCTTCGTTTATCTCTACAAAAGTGTTTTGCTTAACAAAATCCACAAAAATGTTTGCATCCGTAATTTTTGAAAAATCGGCAAACATTCCATCAAAAACATCAATCATACCCAATGCCATGAGTTGATCGTTCAGGCATTTTTCATACTCAAAAGAGAATTTAGGAAGAGACACTTCGATATCATACAAGGAAGTTTGGTTGTCCATTTCTGTGGTTATTTCATGCCAGAGTTCAGGGTTTGTATCCGCTAAAAATTCTGTAAGTCTGAGATCAGGAACAAGAATGATCATAGAGAAATTTTTACGACCATAGAATAATTCGATGGTACGGTAGCTTTCGCTAAAAAATACTTTTGCCGGAATCAATCCATGCATGGTGGGAATGTTAATTGTGGTTTCATCTTCAAGAGTAAATGGAGAATTGATTGTGTTTTCGGGTTTGAATTGTTCGTACCATATACCTTTAAAATATAGTGCATTCATGAGGAACATCACTGCATCAGCAGAAATATTATTTAACCCGGTGCTAAAGCACGGGGCAACAGAATATATGATAAAAGATACTGGCCATTGCATTAATACATTTTACGGTAAGTAAGGGGTTGCGCTAAATTTAAAAGCATTCTAAAGCAATCGGCTTTTATTTTCGATTACATTTGTCAGCTATCAAATCAAAATTTTATACGATGAAACACTTTTTAATTCTGCTTTTTACAGTATTTATATTTGGATTTCCGAATTTTACAATTGCTCAAAATCATCCTGATTGGGAAGGTGGTTATGCTGATGGTTGTACCACAATTACTTGTGGTAAACTGGCCACAGCCGATGGTTCAGTAGTTACTTCACACACCGACGATAGTCACCGTACTCGTTCATGGATTGATATTGTACCTGCCAAAACTTACAAACGAGGTGAAACATTAAGTATGTATAAGCGTGTACCTTGCGATAGCTTTGCAATGCCAACGTATGCCCACAATAAAATCGGAGAAATTCCACAGGTAAAATCAACGTATGGTTATATCAATACAGCTTACCCATGTATGAACGATCATCAATTAGCTATTGGTGAATCAACTTTTGGGGGTCGTAATATTTTGCAATCTAACAATGGATTGATCGATTGCCAACGGCTTTGCCAACTAATGCTTGAAAGGTGTACAACTGCTCGTGAAGCCATCGGCCTGGCAGGGGAACTTACAAAAGAATACGGTTGGATCGATTATGGTGAATGCCTTACCATTTCTGATAAAACGGAGGTTTGGCATTTAGAGATCGTTGGTCCGGGAAAAGGAAACAGAGGTGCAATTTGGGTTGCACAAAGGGTGCCGGACAATCATGTGGCAGTTAATGCTAATGCAAGCACAATTAAAGAGATTAACTTGGATAACCCGGATTATTTTATGGCTTCCGAAAATATTTTTGATATGGCCATCGACAGTAGTTGGTGGAAAAAAGGGGAGACACCTTTCAGGTTTTGCTATGTTTATGCTCCTCACAGTCGCACTTCGTTTGCATCACGTCGGCGCGAATGGCGGGTTTTCGATTTGTTGGCACCTTCGCTAAAACTTGATCCGAATCAGGAAAATTATCCCTTTTCGGTAATGCCCGATGATAAAGTTACGATGGAAGACCTTGTTACAGTCTTTAAAGATTATTATGAAGGAACCCCATTTAATTTTGTAAAAAACCTTACTGTAGCTGATGATTCTGGAAAGATTGTAATTTCTCCACTTGCAAACCCACACATGCCATACGATGGGAACAAACTCCATAAGATTAATGGTGGATGGGGCTGGCGGGGCGAACGTACCATTGCACGTTGGTACACTATGT
>JAOZRY010000795.1 GCA_029939965.1 Bacteroidales bacterium
CTTGTCGCATTGTCTCCTTATCGCATTGTCTCCTTGTCTCCTTGTCGCATTTCATCATTCCCCATTCTTTTCTTCATCATCGTGAAAGATAAAAACTTTTGGTTTTTTGCCAGGATACTGGTAGCCACGAAACATTGCACTTGTGTTGAAAGGCATGGTAATATTTCCGTTTTTATCCAAAACAATTACCCCACCATTTGCATTGAGTGCTTTAAGCTTATTGTTAATTACATAGTTGGCAGCAGTTTGAATGGTTTCGTTATTGTATTTAACACGAGCAGCAATATCGTACGCTACCACATTTCTAATAAAAAATTCGCCATGCCCGGTTGCTGATATTCCACAACAACTGTTATCGGCATAGGTACCGGCACCGATTATTGGTGAATCGCCCACACGGCCATATTTTTTATTTGTCATGCCTCCGGTTGAAGTTCCGGCAGCAATATTTCCATTTTTGTCGAGAGCTACACAGCCAACGGTTCCACTCTTTTTGGTTTGATTCTTCAGTTTGTTTCGTTCTCGTTCTTTGGCTTTCTGTAGCGATTCCCAACGCCTTTTGGTGTAAAACCAGGAGGGATCAACAATTTCGAGTCCCTGTTCCTGTGCAAATCTTTCTGCTCCTTCTTTAATTAGCATTACGTGCGGAGAAACCTCCATTACTTTACGAGCTGCGGAAATCGGATTTTTAATGGTTGTTACATTTGCTACTGCTCCGGCATTTAATGTTAATCCATCCATTATGGAAGCATCCAATTCGTTTACGCCTTCGGAATTAAAAACAGCTCCTTTTCCGGCATTGAACAACGGGCTGTTTTCGAGAACCCGAATAGTGGTTTCCACAGCATCCAATGCCTGACCATTATTTTGAAGGATAGCAGCACCCGCAGCCAATGCCTCCGAAAGTTTTTCTTGGAGTGCCTTTTTTCTTTTGGCGGTTAATTTGTTAACTTTTATGTTGCCGGCACCACCATGCACCACAATAGCCCATTCAGGTTTCGTGGCTTTTTTTGTATTCGTATCTCCGGCTTCATGGCTGTTACACCCGGCTAACATAATTAGCAAGAATAAAAATGGAAGTGATTTTTTCATTATTTTTCTATTATATTTTGAACTAAACTTTTAATATCGATAATACCAAAAAGGTGTGCTGATGTAAATATGATAACGATAATAATAATCCAACGTACAAAGGCAGCTCCTTTTTTAACTGCAACCCTGGAAGCGATAAGTGCTCCGGCAACATTTCCAATTGTCATTACCAACCCGTAAGCCCATTCGATTTGATTGTTGATCATAAAAACAACAATTGTAAATGGCGTATAGAGCAGAACAATCAATACTTTAATGGCATTAGCCTTAACCAGTTCGTAGCCGGCACTGAGCACTATACCTGCCAGCAAAAAATAGCCAATTCCTACATGGATAAATCCTCCATATAATCCGATGAGAAAAAAGATTACAACTTGCCAAAAGGATAGTTTTTTTGAGGTTAGTTTTGTTTGTTCTTTTATCCAGTTTTGGGGTTTGTAAAGAATAAAAACCAGCATTACCAACATGATTATTGCAATAGCTCTTTCAAATATAACCTCGTTGATGTCAACAGCTATCCATGCTCCAATTACAGAGCCCACAACAGCCGGAATGGCCAGCATAATTCCTTTTTTAACTTCCAGAACTTTTTGTTGTTTGAAACTTGTAACAGCAGTAAAAGTTTGTACGGCAATGGCGATTCTGTTTGTGCCATTGGCCACCGAGGCCGGCAACCCAAGCATCATCAAAACAGAAAGGGAAATAATGGAACCTCCGCCCGCCAGGGTATTAATAAACCCTACCAAGACCCCGGAAATAATTAATGCTGAAATTTCGAAAATACTCAACTTTTGAAAGTTATTTTGATGGAAGGCAAATGTAGTGAAAAAGGTTTTAG
>JAOZRY010000796.1 GCA_029939965.1 Bacteroidales bacterium
CTGGAGTCAGGTCATTATACACTGGTAATAAATACATCCAGCAAATCCAATCCTGGTACGACTTTGATCTGCTCATTTCATTATAGTTCAAGCACAAAACCAAATTTTCAATACCATCAATTTACTTTTTATTAACAATATTAACATGATTCGTGCGAAATAGGGAAAAAATGGATATCCAATAATGAACAAGGAACACCCAACAGATGAAGGAAAGAAAAAACTTGAAAATTGGACATTCAGATAAAAATAATTAAAATACGGGCGTAAAAAGCCCTGCATTTGAAAAAATGCGAGTTGTTTGACAATTTTATACTTTTTTATGACGTTTAAGCTGCGTCGGCAAAAGTTTTGTAGCACCTGATTTTATCAGGACGCTTCAAAATAAGTGCCGCGGCTAGCGCTGTCAAGCTCAAACTTAGATGAGCCAGAGTCATTTGATTACGGATTGAACGGTATTTGTATTGCGTAACTTCTTCGACTTCACTCGGCCCGAGACGAGAAAAATATCGTTCAACCTCAGTCCTGGTCTTGTAGTTATTTTTGTAACGCTTTGATTCACGTGGAACTTGCTTCCTGCAATCATCCGTTGTATCGATGTAAGCAGTACAGCCATAACGTTTGCCTTGACAAAAATGTTTATGTTGAGTTGGGCATTGTTTTGGGAGCTTAGCTTTTTCTTTTCTGCTTCCGGTTATGATTGGACATCGAAATTTCTTTCGAGTTCTCTGATCATCTTGGCAAGTACCGCCAAATTTCATTTCAAGTCCTGCCTGACACTGTGGTAAACCGTGCGGTCCAAGAACTTTTTCCGGTTGTTGACCACGTTTATTTAATGGGATAAAAGCCTCGGCTTTGAGCTGTTTGACAATGAAGTCGTATAGTTCGCGACTATCGTATCCGGCATCGCCAATGAATAAACGACCTTTTTTCTGACCGTAAATTCTGACGAGTTTTTTCAGGAGCTTTTTAGCAACTTTGCTGTCAGTTTGATTATTGGGTAAGGTCAATTCAACTAGAGGTATTCCCTCTTTGCTGATTAAAACATGAGTACGATAGCCCCAGAACCAGGAAAATTCTTTCTTCTTTTTGGAGCAAGGCTGTTTTAAATACGAATAGTAGCTGAAAGTTGCCATTGGATTACGTTTAATATTTTTCTTTTTGTCAAGACTGCGGTTAGGGTTTTTAGGATTGTTGTGCTTGGTATTGGCTTTTATTGGTTTTGAATCGGCAATTATGACATCTAGCGAAACGATGCCTTTTTCGACAAGCAACTTTCCTGAATTATGAAAAAACTCTTTAATGATGGTATTGGGAGTTGTACTCAAAAAACGTGAAAATTGAGATGCATCTGGAATGTTGCCAGTGTCAAAACCACACATTTCAGCAAGCAATGGACGGCTTTCTAAATCACGAACGAGGTCAGAAATATATTTTATAGTCGCAGATTGTTTGTAAATGAGAGCTTTGAGATAAGCGGAACGCGGATATCCTTTACGACCTAAAGCGGGAAAATCAGGACGATCATAGATCATATCGAAGGCTTGAAAAAGTGCATCATATTTTTTCAGGAATGAGCACGAATTGACAATGGCATAGTAGTCATAAAAAAGTGAAAATTGCATAAATTTTAATCCTCTTTAAAAGTTGTAGTTTGTTTAAAGGTAAGAGTTTATACTATATTACAACTTGGAGGATTTTTCAAATAAAAAAGAAATATAAATCGTTAAAAATCAAAGGGTTAAGCTATTTTGCAAGACCCACAGTGTTCATTATTACAAGAGGAGGTAATTGTGAAAAGCAAATTAATTATAACTGGACTTATGCTTGAATCACTTCTTTCTGTCGCTGCCGATATGACTAGAGATGATATTAATAAACAATTAGAAAAAATTGCCAAAGAGCCCGCTCCACAAAAACTTTCTCCCA
>JAOZRY010000797.1 GCA_029939965.1 Bacteroidales bacterium
ACCGGGTCTTTCGGGTAAGTACTTTCGCCTGAACCGACGCTAAGAAAAGAGAAGTGCCGCAAGTGGTATCCGAATCGAAGAAACGCACTTAAAAATCAGTAGTAGTCAGGGTTTGACTTTTAGTCAAGCCCTGACTATCTTTATAATCGTGTGTTGAAGTCTGTTATTTTGCTTGCTCTATTTTATCATCAATATCTTCAACAATGTTTCTTATAGGGATCCATGTTGCACTATCTTGATAAACATAATCCCAATAAGTATTAGAAATATTTGCTATAGCATTATCTTCTATAGAATATACTTGTGATGGAGTTTCAAGAACACTTTCTCCATTAGCCCAACTAACTTGGCGGTTACCAAGAGCTTGTTTATATTCGTGATATATACTAATACTGTCATTAAGACCCATTGTAATATCTGCAACGTATGCAGGTTTAAGCACGATTCCTATAGGAGTACTAACTGGCCATTCATTAGGGTTTGTATTATATGTTCCTTTCTCCATATTAAAACCGCCTGAAGTTAATTCAGAAAAAACTTCAACGAAATTGAAATGTCATGGTTCAAGATCACCATAATCATCAACTCTTTTTCTTGCTAATTCTTGCTCAGCTGGAGTGTCAAAAGAATCTCCAATGAAAAATTTAACTAGTTTGGTTAAAAAACCGTTTCTGTTTTGATCTCGAATGTGAGAAGCGCTAGTATTAGGATCTTTGTCCATTAAAACAACATTGAAATGACTATTGATAGTATCATCAACAGTCCAAGTATCTTCTTTGTAAACTGGTGTTGAATACTCAAAGCTCGCAAAAGAGTATTTGCCATCAATACCGCCAAAGTGGAGTTCGAATTCTTGTTCTTCACCCAAAGCACCTATTTCTACTTGCGCAGTTGCCACATTGTATGATAATAATGAACTAAGAACTAAACCACCTAGAGCTACATTAACTGGCTTAATGCCTGCTTAAAGCCGTCTCGGGCGTATTTGCCAAGTTTATTCATAGTGTCTAACAAGTTCATAATTTCATCATTTATTCAAATCCTCATTTGTGTGTTTAAGGGCAAATTCAATTATATTTTCAGATAAATAGATGCCTTTATTTTTCATTTTATAAATAGCATTTTTCATTGATGTTATATAACCTTTATTTTTGGCTTTAATCAGAATTCCTATTGAGCCTGTTAGCGACAAATTGTTAAGTTTTGCAACACGTCTGCCAACTTTTTCATCTATACAAACAGTTTGGATTTTTTTATTAATGGCTAATTGAATAACTGAAGCTTCACCAATATCTAAAATGTTTCTCAGGATTGGAGAAAGAATCAAAGGCTTTTCTGCTTTAGAAAGAAAAGAAGCTTCGTTAAATTCTTTTACTGCAAATTTGTGAATATTACTTATTGAAATTTCTTGGGTTACTTCATAAGGAACAAATACGCCCTTGTAAAGCATGCTTAAGATATTCAGGTTACCTGTTGCTGCCACTAATGAAATATCGGACCTGTGTTTATTACAATTTCTTTTTCTCTACGCATTTTTTAAATCCGATTCAAGTTCGTCATTATCAAGGTCTATCATATTTACACCATACCGATGTAAATTTAACAGAAAAAAAATTCTATCAACGCCTGCAAGCCGTGCAGCCATTCCTGATGATAATTTATTCATTTCAAAAAGTTTAACTGCCATTGCCATTTTTGCATCTGCTTCAAATTGCATAGGTGTCAATTGCAAAGCATCAGGCAGCATTTCAGGATAGTTTATATTAAATTGATGATACATATTATTAATTATTAGATATATTCAAACCTTCTTAGTGCTTTTTGTTCTCCAAATAACTTGTGTATGTTTTATTAATTTCCAGCATTAGTTTTTACAAAAGTATCATTTTTTGTGCGTATGGCAAAATCTCGCTCTTTTGGTTTTTTT
>JAOZRY010000798.1 GCA_029939965.1 Bacteroidales bacterium
GCTTAATTTAACGACCAAGCTGAGCGGCGGGGCTTTTTCCGTCCGCTCAAACGACGGGTTATATTCTCTTATTTACAAACTTCTTAACTGCCTTTTCATTGTCAGACCTGATTTTGACGATACTCATTACTCAGCTTTCTTATTCCCTTTATTCTGACCTGATAACTTCGCTCTATCCAAAAAGTAAGGATTATCCCGATTATTCCGGAAAACAAAATCGGAATGGCTGACAGTTTCCATGTAATAACAGAGTATATAATAACTGCGACTGACAATAACAGACTTGACGCTCTGTATACTTTCCCTTCAAGACCGAATGCGCTTATCCGTTTTCCGTTTTCATTCATTGTCCGGGCTTTGTCAGAGAATTTTTCATATTCAGTCAGGTATCTGAATTCACTGTTTTCAACTGACATCGAACTGATATATTCTCCGATTACAACTACACGAAGAGACAGGTGTCTGCACATCAGATCAGTATAAGCACAAACAAAAGGAATACAGCAAAGAACAAGATCCGCATAGGGAAGAGAAGACGATTTTGTAAAGCCCAAGCCTGCTGCTCCCAGCCCGGAAACCAGCAGAAGTTTCCATTTGATAAAGTCAGTTCTCGCTTTCTGAGCCTCGACTAATTCTGTTCTTAACTTTTCCAAATTAAGCTATTCCTTATTATTATGAGAATATAACGCTAAGCTCACCGGCGCAAAAGGGTGGAGGGAGCGCTAGCGACCGGAACCCTTTTGCGTCCGAGTGCAGCGCCGGGTTAGCCCTTTATTTAAATTTACAATTTTTCGGTTGGTTGATATTTGTTTTTGCGCTATGTCATCATACATAGCTCGCAGGTCATAATTATACTTTGAAGCTAACCTATCTTTTATTGCTCTTATTTCATTTATTAACTGGTCTTCCATGATTAACTCCTTTCAAGTAATTCTTCAGGCGTACAAATGACAGGGAGTTCAAACCCTTCAACCGCTACGGTTTTTTGAAGTCTTTTGATTATTTCAGCATTGGCGATATGCTTACAATTCCAAGACAGTAAAAAGGTTATTTCATGAAAAGTTGAGGTTGCGATGTGCAGTGCGTCTCTGACAGCTTTTTCGGGAATGATTTTTTCCTTAATAATTTTATCTGCTAAGTTTATGACTTCTTCCGTTATTTCCAAAAGAGGAAAATCTTTTATAACTTCCATTCGTTTTGCAGAAGCAGATGGATCGCCTTCACTTGCTTCATCTATTACTATTTGTGATATATAAATATCGAAATCATTCAGCCTGTTATCCCACCATTCAGAAGTTATTTGTTGTCGGGCAGTCTGAATAATATCTCTGCTATGCTTTGCTTTAAGATAGCTCGGAATTGTTGTTTCAAGGTATAAGGTTGATTTCATTTTTCTTCTGATTTAGCATTATTATATGCTGTTTTATTATTATAAATTAATATATCATTTATTTTGAAGTTCGTTTTTTTCAACTGCGTAACTCAAGCAAACGGGGAAACATATATTATGTCTCCCCGTAATCCTAATTAATACCTACACTTACAATAATCAATCTGACCGCCCAGTTCCTTAAAACGGGCATAGGCTTTAGCTTCAGCTTCACTCTTGGAATCAGCTTCAACACTAATCCATCCCCCTGTTGGGTGACCATTTACATAACGATAGCATGTAAATTTAGCTGCATATACAACAGATGCGAAAACAAGCAAAGCTATTCCAATAATCAGAAGTTTTTTCATTTTTTCTCCTATTCAGTTGATGTTAAAAAATTTTGTTTTATCCAAAAATTTACACATTTATATCAGAATACAATCATAACCCGTCACCCCCTTTCGCTCGTAGCCCATTATCATAAAAGGGCTAACGACCAAGCTCACCTGCCCGCCGTGCATCTACCGATTAGCTTTATTGACGGCAACCAACT
>JAOZRY010000150.1 GCA_029939965.1 Bacteroidales bacterium
AAAATGAACAAAATATCTTCGTACATTTTGAATACTTTATTTCCTTACAAACCCTTAATTAAAGCTATTTGTTATGAAAAGAATATTTGCAGCAATTAAAGTTGAACCTAACGAAAACCTGCTCAGGGTTTATGATGAGTTGAAAGATGACCTTCGGTACGAAAAAATTAAATGGGTAGAACCGCAAAATATTCACATTACCTTGAAATTTTTTGGTGAGACAAGTGATGAAAAGATTGATGATATTTGTGAGGTTTTTGATGTAATCGCCCAACGACATCCTGCCTTTACTTTACAAATGCAAAATGTTGGCATTTTTGGGAGTTCATATAATCCCCGTGTAGTTTGGTTTGGAATGAAGGAGAGCAGCGAAATTGAGAAGCTTGCAAATGATGTGTTGAAAAGTGTTGAGGAAGTCGGGTTTCCACGAGACCGGCAAAACTTCAGGCCGCATCTTACTGTTGGGAGAATAAAGGTTATTCAGGATAAGCGATATTTTCAACAGGTGATCAACAAATTCAAAAACACCTTTTTACAAACTATCCCTGTTAATAGTTTTTTGCTCATCGAAAGTAAACTGAGACCGCAAGGGTCGGTTTACAATATTGTTGAGGTTTTTCCACTTTGCGATTTCAATAATAAATAATGAATAATAAATAATAAATAATAAATCGTAAATCGTAAATCATAAATTGAATTATCTACTTATTTCGTTCTACGGTGAAGATTACCAGTTGTTCAAAAGATTTCCGCATGGGGCTTTCGGGAAACTCGTATAACAGATCAAAGGCTTTTTGCTGATACTCCTTCATTTTTTTTGTGGCATATTCAATCCCCCCACTATGGTTAACTTTAT
Organism: Bacteroidales bacterium; assembly: GCA_029939965.1. Lineage (GTDB taxonomy): Bacteria > Bacteroidota > Bacteroidia > Bacteroidales > 4484-276 > SABY01. The sequence continues at coordinate 857 of JAOZRY010000150.1, forward strand.
CAATTACCTGATTAACCTTGTTTGGGTTATTATTGTGTTTTTTTACCACCTTAATTACTTTTCTTTTTTCCCGATTACCGTTATTGTTCAACATGTATATTAGTGGAAGGGTCATTTTTTGTTCTTTAATATCAATACCGTTTGGTTTTCCAATCGATTTACTGTCCATGTAATCAAACAGATCATCCTTTATCTGAAAAGCAATTCCTATATGTTCACCAATCTGATGCATTTTATTAACGGTATCAGCATCTGCTCCCACCGATTCGGCACCTGCTGCACAACATGAAGCTATGAGGGAGGCCGTTTTTTTTCGGATGATTTCAAAATAAATATCTTCCTTAATGTCTAAACGGCGGGCTTTTTCGATTTGCAGTAATTCACCTTCAGCCATCTCACGGGTTGCATTTGAAACTATTTTTAAAAGCTCAAATTCATTATTATCCAACGAAAGCAAAAGCCCTTGCGATAGCAAATAATCACCAACCAAAACAGCTATCTTGTTTTTCCAAAGGGCATTGATCGAAAAATAACCACGACGGATATTGGAATCATCCACAACATCGTCGTGAACAAGTGTGGCAGTATGAAGTAATTCTATTAAAGAAGCTGCACGGTAACTCGATTCGTTAATATCACCACAAATTCCGGCTGCAAAAAACACAAACATTGGGCGCATTTGTTTTCCCTTGCGCTTGTAAATGTAATGAGTAATTTTATCAAGTAGTGGAACCTTACTTTTCATTGACTTCCTGAACTTCTTTTCGAAAAGTTCGAGGTGCTGTGCAATTGGCGATTTTATTTCTTTCAGGTTATGCATATCAATATTTCGCGTCAAAAGTACGGTTTTAATTAATTCGTTGTTTATTTGCTAACATTCATAAGCCACTCAATCCATGAAGCCATGCCCTCTTCGGTTTTTACTGAAAGTTCAAAAAACGTAAGGTTGGGATTTACCCGCAAAGCATATTCCTTCGATTTTGCCACATCAAAATCAACATAAGGAAGCAGATCGGTTTTATTAATGATGCAGATGTCTGAAGTCTCGAACATGGTTGGGTACTTCAGTGGTTTATCATCACCTTCTGTTACACTAATTATCACTATTCGTTTTGCTTCGCCAAGATCGAATAAAGATGGGCATACCAGATTACCAACATTCTCGATAATCAAAATGCCATGGCTTTTTATTTCAAGCCTTTTTACAGCCTTATTAATCATATCCGCATCCAAATGACAACCGTTTCCGGTATTTATTTGCACTACAGGAGCTCCTGCAGCATTAATACGATTAGCATCATTTAATGTTTGCTGATCACCCTCAATTACATAAATATTGGTTTTGTTTTTGAGAAGTTTAATGGTTTTTTCAAGTAATGAAGTTTTGCCAGATCCCGGCGAACTTACCAGGTTTAGTGCTAACAGACCTTTGCCTTCAAAATAGCCTCTATTACGCTCTGCTATTAAATTGTTTCCGGCAAGCGCATCTTGTTCTATCTCAATCAGGCGGCTACCATGGTTATGGTCATGTTGATGATGGTCGTGGTCGTGGTCAGGGTGGTGATGATGTTCAATATGGTTGTGTGTATGATCCGGGTTGGCATTCAAATGCGAATGCGAGTAATTGTGATGGTGATCGTGGTGATGTATATCACCTTCATGATCATGATCGTGAAGGTGAGTGTAGGAGTGAGTATGTTCGTCTTCTCCCGGTTTCAATATTTTAATTGGCTCATTGTGTTGGCTACATCCGCAGGTTCCGCACATAATTATTTTTATTTTGGGTTATTGTTCCGTGTTATTTTACTATTTGTTATGCTCTATTCAGAGTGTCAACACGTAAAAAAAAAATGACACTTGGTTTGGTGCAAAATTACTATTTTGAATTAATCTATATTAATTGATTTTATTCTTAATTCTTTACCCGAAATTACTTCGGGGCTAAATGTGCCACATTCCGGGCATGGGTCAAAAAGGTTTTCGAGTTTGAAGATGCTTTTGCAACCCAAACATTTTCCTCTTCCAGGAGTATTAATAATTTTTATTGTAGCACCATTAAGTAAGGTATCTTTTATTGCGGCTTCCATAGCTGTTTCCATAGCTTCATAAATTACACCCGAAAGCTCGCCAATTTCAAGTTCAATCTCATTTACCTTTTTAGCATTAGCTTTTTCGGCATGATCAGTAGCAATATCAACTATGTTTACAGCTATCGAAAATTCGTGCATAACTTATTTTTATTGTTTGCAAAGGAAATATTTCGGATTGGAATAATCATACCTTTATGTTAATAAAATAACAATATATTTGCATGAGTTTTATTTACATCAAAACTAAATAAAAAAGAATTAATTTTATGCACTTGATTTAATTATTGAAATGTTGTATTTTTAATCAAATTAATAAAAAAGGAGGAATAATGCCAAATCGAATTACATTAATTGTAAAATGTCCAGATTGTAGTAATACATTAATGGATGAAACACACCAGATAAATGGAAAAGCCAGTATCAAGGTAAATATTGTTACCGAAAATGATCGTGGAGTTTTGTGGTTATGCTCTGTATATGGGTGTGTTGCACATGAAAATGATATTGAGCTAAAGGAAAATGAAACTGTTGTTTTCTATTGTCCACATTGCAATAAATCGTTGATGCGAGATGTTGAATGCAAAATGTGTAATGCAAAAATGGTGGGCTTCAATATTAAAACAGGTGGCAAGGTAAATATTTGTTCAAGAAAAGGATGTGAGAATCATTATGTGGTTTTCGAGGATTTAAATTCTGCCATCTCAAAGTTTTATCACGAGTATGGCGTAAGTGGGTAAGAAGAAAAATCAGCATATCCTCGGAAGCATTTCTCCGGCAAGCATATCCAAAATTCTTCTTCCGCCAATTTCTGTTTCAAGCAGTACTTTCTGAGGGTGATCTGAAACGATTTCACCAATAATTGAAGCATCTTCTCCAAGAGGATGCTTTTTTAGTGTGGAGAGAATACGATTAGCTGAGGTTTCGTCAACTACCATTAATACCTTTCCCTCATTTGCGAGGTACAACGGATCAAATCCAAAAACTTCACAAGCTCCATTTACAATTTCTTTAACAGGAATGTGAGATTCGAAAATGTTAACACCCAGATTTTTATCTTCGGCTAATTCGCAAAGTACTGTTGCCAGCCCACCACGGGTTGCATCTCGCATAAACTTAATGTCTTGTGGCGTTTCTAATATCTGTTCTATTAAGTTGTTTAATGGGGCACAATCCGATTTTATATCTGATCTTAGGCTCAAGGATTCCCGGGCTGCAAGGATTGCAATTCCATGGTCGCCGAGGCTTCCATTTACAATTACCTTATCGCCTGGCTTTATGGTGTTGCCAAAGCTAATGTGATGCCTCGAAGTGTGTATAAAACCTAATCCTGAGGTATTTATAAATAGTTTATCGCATTTGCCTCTGTTTACAACTTTGGTGTCGCCGGTTACTATTTTTATACCTGCTTTGTTGGCTTCCTCAGCCATCGATTTTACAATGGTTTTAAGTTGAGAAATTGCAAATCCTTCTTCAATAATGAATCCACAACTAAGATACTGTGGTATTGCTCCCGAAACACTAAGGTCGTTTACTGTTCCGCAAACAGCAAGTTTTCCAATATTGCCGCCAGGAAAAAAGATAGGGTCAACAACATACGAATCTGTGGTAAAAGCAACTTCACCTTCCCTGATGCTTAGGATGGAAGAGTCGGTTTGGGCTTGCAGATGTTCGTTGTTAAAGTACTTAACAAAAATCCGTTGAATTAAATCATGCGAAAGTTTACCACCACTTCCGTGGCTTAAAAGTATTTGGTTAGATGCTGCCATAATAGTTATAGTTAAGAAATTAGTACAGGAAAATACAGAGAATTGGGAAAGAATAGCGGGAGCTAATCATCACAAAATATACTTATGTTTTCCAGAGCCGAAACATTATTCAATCCAAGTTCAATTGCTTTTTTCCAATCCTGACATGCACCAACAGTATCACCCAGGAAATATTTTGAAACACCACGATTAAAGAATGCATTGAGCCATTCATCCAAATATTGTTGGTTGCCAACTCCTATTTCGATGGCCTTATTAAAGTCTTCGATGGCTCCGTTGTAGTCTTTTAATTTGTGCCGTGTGCTTCCACGGTAAGTATAAAGTAAAATATTAGAATCGCCTGACGAATTTTGGATCAAGTCATTCAAAGTTAGTAATGCATCTTCGTAATTTCCAGTTTCATAGTCATTTATTCCCTCATCAATCGAAATAGCATTCCCTTGTGTTGTTGTGGTTGATTGAAAATTAAATTCCCAACAAAAGTTTTCTAATAACTCGGTTGCATTGGGGTTGCCTGATTTTTCGGCAAACTTCCAATCTTCACAGGCATACTGATTAAAACCAATTTTTTGCCAGGACTTTCCCCGCCGAACAAAAACATCTAACCAATCATCATATACATTCGAAAATTCATCAGGTGCTAAATCAGCAGCATGATCAAATTCATCGATGCTCCTTACGTAATCTCTAAGGTTGTATCTACACATACCTATATAATAAGGTGTAGTAAAATCCAGTGAGATCGGATTGTTTTTCCATGATTTTTCGAAAAGTAATAATGCTTTGAGGTATTCACTTTTCCGATACATTTTCATGGCACGGCTATAATATTTTTCCGATTTTTCAATATTAATATTTATGGTCATTTCATTAGAAGCTTTTCCACATTCCTTTTTAATCTTTTGGTAAGCTTCACCGTAGCCATTTTGAAGCGCATAACTCCAGTCCTCACATGCCTTAAGGTATTCGTGCATTGCATGGTGGGCGTTGCCTCTTTCGTAATGCGCTGCCAGCCAGTCTTGTTTTTCGGTATCGGTAGTGGGGGTTTGCACTATTGCACTGTCAAAATCTGCAAGTGCACCACCAAACGAATTCAGATTCAATTTTGCTTTGCCCCTCCATAATAGTATCGAAATCATTGCTGTGTCGGGTGGATAAACGTATGTTGCTTTAGTGAAGCTTTGCAAAGCACTCTTGTACTCCTCATTTTCAAATTTTGAAATTCCATTATTCAAAAAATAAAGATAGTATGTAGGGTCATTTAATTTATTAGGGTCTATTACTCCAATTTTATTTACAAACTCTTTGAAAATAGAAAAATCAATTTCGAAATAGAAATTTCGGAATAACTTTCCCCAATTGTATTCAAGGAGGTACTTTATGTAAATTTCAGGTTTATTGATCGTTTCATAAAACTTGAACCTGAAGAATTCCTTGTCTCTGATTTTAACTGGATATGCCGCAACTATAAGGTTTGTCGTGCTTTCATCCTGTTGGTAAAGTGTTTGTCTTATGTGGTTTTCGATATCAAACAGATAACTCTTTTCATTAAAATCGATAATTGTTCCGTTGCAAATAATATCAGTATTAACCGCATACGGTTTATTAAAAACCACTGAATCAGGGAAAATCCAGTTCCATTTGTACTCTTTAAACACATAGTAGGTTACAGCTTTATAAGTTTTCCAGTTTTCCAGAAGAACCGGGAATTCGTAGTTGCCACCTTGAAAATAGACCAGAATGATTGAGTAAACTACATTACTTACTATGATTGTCCGAACAGTTAATTCAGTAAAATTTTCTTTTCCAAGGTTGTATTTGCCTGTTTTGCGTCTATTGCTTTTGTAATCTCTAAAAGGGATTTTGTTCTGAGCGCTGATCCATTCGCCATTATTCTGAAGCATCCACCCCTCAGCTTTTTTGAGTTTGGAAATAACCTCAGTAATAAGTGGGATTTCTTTTTTGGGCCTTTCGGGTGATTGCCCAAAAAGACTAACTGTACAAAATAATAAAAAAGTTGTAAACCAAAGTCCTTGTTTCATTTCGTAGCGATGATGATAGTATCCGACAAAACTAACAAATAACTATTGCCGGACATACATTTCAAGATGAATTAATTGCTCAAAATTCTACACCTTCAAATGGCGACCCACACTTTGCATAGCTTTGTGCCTTCTAATAGTAGTTTTGTAAAAGAGCTATTAACCTGAGTTTTCCAGACTTGCCGGTTGCTATACTCTGGTCGGTGAACAAGACACAAAGTATTGCCTCTGAATTTCCGGTCTTATTTCTGAGTAAGCCTTAACCCGGACAAGCCGGAAAAGAGATAGAATGACGTAAAAATTAGATTCCGATTTTTAAGTTAGTT
>JAOZRY010000799.1 GCA_029939965.1 Bacteroidales bacterium
ATATTAGAAGAATTGGCTCAAGAGAGGCTTAATCCTCCGCCGGCTGCTCTACATAGTGTCTGAGAGAAAACATTGACCTTGTTGCAAGATAGAGAGTTACGACATGTTTCCGAATCGAATAACTGAAAATAATTCCGAAATAAGCTGTCCTTTGAGCTTAATTTAGTATAGAATAAGGGCAACATTCAACGTTAACGGGAACATGAACAGACAGAGCAAAAAGGGCCGGAATAATGAGAAAAAGATTCGAGCGACAAATTGAGTTAGGCCAGGTGCCAATAGGAGAAGTAAACATACCGACGAAAAGCAGGGATGAGTTACCTCCAGTATTAGCAGCATTACAATGGATTTACACAACACCTGAAGTAAACGAGCAGATATTTGAAATACTAGAAAGACGGATAACTAAAGACAAAAATGATACTGGCCGTCCGGGAATGGATTTATGGCATATAGTAGTATTGGGAGTGATTCGCTTAGCACTAGACTGCGATTATGATAGATTGGAATATGTAGCACATTTTGACAGACTGACACGGCAAATAATGGGATTAGACACGTTTGGCAACGGTGAAATAACCAAAGGGTTTCACCGCAAAACAATTGGTGAGAATATAAGCCATATAGATGAAGATATGTTGGAGCAAATCAATGAAATAGTTGCGAAAGAAGGAATGAACATCATAAAAAAAAACGAAAAAACACAAGCAAAGGTAGACACTTACGTTTTGGAGACTGATATACATTTTCCCACAGATATGAATTTATTGTGGGATGCGAGCCGTAAATGCATAGATCTATTGTTTAATTTGAGTGTTAGCCTCGGAGTAGGCGGCTGGAGAAAGGCAGGAAATTGGAAGAAGCAGATGAAAGGCCTCATGAGATTATGTGGTAGGATAAATAAGGGTGGTGGAGCCAATAAAGAAGAACGAGTTAAAACCGCTGTATCAAAGTATCTTGACAAGGCAAAAGAGCTTGAATCAAAGGTAATTGGAAGTATACAAGAGTTACCGGCACGCTGTTTTAAAGCGAGCGATTTAGTGAAGATAGAAGGAGTTATCTATTTCCATGAGATGCTTCTAAAACACATAGATTTACTGGAAAGAAGATTGCTTCAGGCAGAAACAATTCCTCATAAAGAGAAAGTGTTTTCACTTTTTGAGCCACATAGTGAATGGATAAATAAAGGAAAGACCCATCCCTCAGTTGAATTGGGGCATAAAGTTCTGATAACAACAAATCAGCGTGATATGATAATAGACTACAAGGTAATGACCCAAAGTTCTGACAATAGAGAAACCGTTGATTTGGCTGCTAGATTGTTGAAAAAATACGAGAAGGGACAAATAGTCAGTATAAGTTTTGATAGAGGCTTTAGCGATAAAAAAGACAGAGAGTTATTGCAGTTGTATATTCCGGAAGTGGTGATGCCAAAGAAAGGTAGATTGAGTAAAAACGACAAAGAAATTGAAAATAGCAAGAGGTTTAAGGAATTAAAGAATAAGCATAGTGCAATAGAGTCAAATATAAATTGTTTGGAGCATCATGGATTAAACCGATGTCCGGACAAAGGGATCCATGGATTTAAGCGATACGTTGGATTTGGGGTTTTAGCATACAATTTGCATAAGATAGGCAATCATCTGTTAGAAAAACAACGTAAGCAATTACGAAAAGCGGCGTAGTAACTTAAGCTTTTCCAGCGGTATCACGAAAAAGTAAAACAGTGGAAGTGTGTTAACTGTTAGTCAAAAAATAACCAATTTTTAACAGTATTAATTTTTTTGCTGAAATTTTTGAAAAATTGAACAAAATGAAAAATATTTACAGGAAATAATAGTAGAATATTTGAAAAATAGGTGTTTTCTTCCAGACACTATCTAATATTGAATATCTAGTATCCTTTTCCTGCTCCATTACACA
>JAOZRY010000800.1 GCA_029939965.1 Bacteroidales bacterium
TTATAAGAAGAAATTCATAATGCTAATTCCCATGATTTTCTGTGTTAATATATTGCCGTATTGCTTTCACATAGTTTTCAAATGCCTCAACACCTTTCGGAGTTATATTGCATGTGGTTAGCGGGTAATTATTCCTGAAGCTTTTATGTACATCAATATATCCTGCATCTTTTAGCTTTGTGAGTTGCGCACTAATATTTCCTTTTGTGGCTCTGGTTTGTTCGGTTAGAAAACTAAACTCTGCTTTCTCCACACTAATCAACAAAGAGATTATCTGAAGCCGAAGTTGTGAATGCAATAAAGGATCGAGATCATCAAACATGGCTTAGGTTTTTATTTCTTGATTTAAGCATATAACCCGGAATAAGGTATGCAACAATTACGGACAAAGAAACCATTAACAACGAATAAATTTCGGGGATAAATAACGCTACTATGGCTATTACCCAACTAAAAATCCCTCCAAATATCAGTGGTTTAAACTTAAGGATTCCACCCGAAACGAAAGTCCCAAGACCGTAAAGGCTTATAATTAGAGTATTTGTAACACTCGCTACGAGTACCAACCATCCCCAAAGGAGATAGAAAAACCCGTTGTCCTTAATCTTTGCTTTAGAATTTTCAATCATCTCAGTGATCACCCGAATGCTGTCTTGTTCATTAAATGTTTTTTCCATTTTGCTAAATTTTTAAATGTTTTATTATTTATTTATTCAGTTGGTAGATAAATATATAAATGGGTTCAATTTACAATATCTGTTTATTATAATTATTTCCCTAATCCACCCCCACCAAAGGTTAACCGTACGTATGGCCCTGAAATATCCGCATTGGGCGATCCGGTTATTTTCTCATTATTAAAATACCAATCGTCCCCACCGGTATTTAAAATATATCCGGCTTTAATCCCCATGAGCCAGCCACCAGAAGCAGATTCGGTTTTAATTCCCGAGATAAAAAAATCTGCTCCAATGGAAAAGTTTATCATAAAACCGCCGTTGGTGATATAAGATTCGCGGGTAGGATCATCTAATAAATCGTCAAAATTTTCAGGGAGTTTGTTTTTGTCGGTGATGGCAATTGAAGCGCCACCACCACCAAAGCCCAACATTGGATAAATATTTAAAGTTGGGTTATGGTAAAGAATGTAACCGAGATTAAAAAACCCATACCCACCGCTAATGTTTAGGTTATAATTGGTATTTGACGCACTACTATTAGAAAGGCCATGTCCCTCGCCACCAATTATGAAATTTTTGTGTACGAAATGACCACCACCACCAAAAGTAAATGAACCATTGGTTAACTCCGGGTAGCCGTTGTTTGTGAGTTGTGTGTTCATGCTGCCAAGGTTAAAACCCGTATAACCTGCCATAAAATAACCTACCCCACCGGAGAGGCGATTTGGCTTCATTTCTTGTGTACGCCCCTGAAAGCATGTTCCCAATAAAAAAACAATGGTGTAAATGAATACTTTTGATTTCATAATTTATAGTTATTGTGTTAAATAAGTTGCAATGTTAAAGTAGTTTATTATGTAAACCTAATAATTCATTGTATTTTTTTTTCAAATAGAAATGTATTATGCATCAAATCTTCACTTGAAATTCTATCAGAATATGTGATTTACAAAAGTCAAATACTTGAAAACTAACAGGGATATGAAACCGATGGCTGGAGAAATTAACTCTTTGCGGTTGATATTAATTGTGTGGCTTGTGTAAGGTTATTGATCAAAGAGCTTTCTTAAAAAAGGAAGTTACCAAACATTCAACAATTATTTATCTAATCGGGTTTGGGGAGTATTAAAAAAAATCATTCATCTATCTCAAGCAGCCAAAACCTTACCTACCAAACTCAGGCCAATCACGAGTAAAAGTACATAAACCCAATTGTAGAACTTTTTGGAGTTGA
>JAOZRY010000151.1 GCA_029939965.1 Bacteroidales bacterium
CGCAAGGCGATGATAATTATACAGACGAAAAGGACGGTTTTGGATATCAGGAAGAATACAAATGGAGAGTATATTCATATCAACATCAAGGTGATTATCCTGCTGAAGTGGAACTTAGTTTGGGTACAAACAAATTTATTTCGTTAGGAACCACAATAGTAGATGAACTTGATGCTAACTTTGATAATAATATTTTGCTGCCACAGGGCTGGAGTGGAGTTTCGAGTTTCACCATACCGGGTTCCATTTTCATTACTAATATTATGAACCCAATTATTGATGAACTAATTATAATTCAGGATATGGAAAAAATGTACTATCCGGCAGGAGGTATTAATAATATGTATATCTGGAATTCAAACAAAGGTTATAAAATTAAGGTTTCCGAAGAAACCACCCTCCCCATGAATGGCTGCCCGGAAGAAAACAAAACTGTTAACCTTACCGAAACATGGAATCTTTTACCGGTTATTAGCAATTGCGATGTGGCAACATCTGAAATTATTGACCAGGCCACCAACGATATTATCATCATCAAGGAAATTGCCGGAACAAAAATCTTTTGGCCAGAGTTTGGAATCCAAACCCTTGATATGCTCAAATCGGGCAGAGCATACTATTGTGCTGTTTCACAAAACACTTCCGTTACATACAGCGACTGCGAATCGATAAAAAGTACCCCAAAGACAAATGCTTCAGAAAGCATAAACCTCACATCCTGGAATAATCCGGTAAAAACAGGCTCAACCCATAGTATAGCTTTTTCGGCTGAGGCTCTTGAAACCTTAACAGTGGGCGACTATATTGGTGCTTTTACCAAAAGGGGAATATGTGCCGGGCTTGCTCAAATTACCAATCCCAATCAAAACATTGCCATCACCATTTTCGGTAACGATAATTCTACTGCCGAAATTGATGGTTTTATTGATGGAGAAAACATCAATTTCAGAATTTTCAAATCTCAATTAAAGGAAGAAATTAGTGCTACTGTTGATTTTGATATTGAGATGCCATCAGCCGATGGCAAATTTCGGGATAATGGTTTATCGGCTGTTAAAGGCTTGAAACTAAGCCCGGCAGGATTTTCAGCGTTTGAAACATCAAACCAAATAAAATTCTATCCTAATCCAACAACCGGCCTTATTGAATTTTCATCGGAGAGTAATGAAATGTTCCATATTACCATTCAAAATATGAACGGACAGATTATATTAAACGAAAACATCGTGGGAATCCGGCAATATGATTTTTCCGATTATAGCAAAGGCATTTATGTTGTAAAACTTGAGAGCAAAACTTCAGGAAGCATCAAAAAATTAATTTTGAAATAGCAATTTGATAATTAATTATTTCAGATTATCATTAAAATATCCGGTAATTTTTTCGAACATGTGTACACGTGCTTTCCCACGCATATTATGTCCTGATCCGGGATACACGAAATAATCGACCTGTTTGCCTTTTTTAATGCATTCATCCAAAAATGTTAAACTATTTTGCCACATCACCACCGGATCGTTTGTACCGTGAATAATCAATAATTTGCCTTCGAGCTGATCTACATAATTCAAAACTTTTGCCTTTTCGTATCCATCGGGATTTTGCATTGGAGTATCCATATATCTTTCGCCATACATTACTTCGTACCATTTCCAGTCGATAACAGGGCCACCGGCACACGCTACTTTAAAAACTCCTGGGTATCTCAAAAATAGCGATGTTGTTAAAAAACCACCATAACTCCATCCATCAACACCCATTTTTTCGGCATCCACATAATCCAGTGTTTTAAGGTATTCCACACCGGTCATCTGGTCGGCCATCTCTTTTTCGCCACACTGGCGGTGGATTATACTTTCAAATTCGAAACCACGATTTGCCGAACCACGATTATCAAGGGTAAATACTACATAACCTTGTTGTGCCATCATATTGAGCCAGAACCCTGCCCCACCAGTCCACGAATTTTGGATTAGTTGAGCATGAGGTCCACCATAAACATAAATTAATACCGGATATTCCTTTTGCGGATCGAAGTCGGTAGGTTTTATCAAACGACAATACAAATCGGTTTTGTTATCATCAGCCTTTAGCGTAAAAATCTCCATTTCACCAATTTTGTAATCTGCCCATGGGTCTTTATCTTCTTTTAAGGTCAAGATAATTTCACCATCATCATTAAGCAAATAATACGCTCGTGCCATTTCGGTACTACTAAATATATCCAGAAAAAAATCCTTATCATTTGATGCAATAATATTGTGAGTGCCATCGCCGGAAGTTATTTTTTTTATCTTTCCTTTTTTAATATCTGTTTTATACAATTGAATTTCGATTGGGCTTGCAGCTGTAGATTCATAATAAACCCATTCTTCATCGGGGTCAAATCCAAGCAAATCAGTAACCTCCCATTCGCCTTTTGTCAATTGTTTTATTAATGTGCCATCGGTACTGTAAAGATACAAGTGATTCCAGCCATCTCTACGGCTCTGCCATACAAAACGATCAGGTTGGGTTTGTAAAAAATACATACTATGCTGGGGTTCCACATATCGCTCATTTTTTTCTTCAAACAAAGCTTTAACATATTTTCCTGTTGAAGCATCGTATTTATTCATTTCGAGGTGATTTTGATCGCGGTTTAACAACCCGATGTAAATAAAATTTCCTTCCGGCCCCCAGCTAACAGATGTTAAATACTGGTTTTGCGGCCCGGGTGTTCGCATATAGGTTATTTGATTTAAGGCAGGATCAAAAATTCCGAGCTGCACTTTTTGACTCTTTTGGCCAGCCATTGGGTAGCTAACAGGATCGGGTTTAGCAATACGATGAAAAATATCGACCATAGGATATTTCTCCACTTCCGTTTGATCGATTCGGTAAAATGCCAGTTTGCTACCATCAGGCGACCAAAAGGAACCATTGTTTATTCCAAACTCATTTCTGGAGGGCACATGGCCATACAGAATATCTTCGTTGCCTTCCTCTGAAACAGCCACCTGATTTCCATCTACAGAAACATACAGATTATTACTAAGCGTGTAAGCAACTGAAAAAGACTCTTTATCAATCTCAACATTTTCAGCATCCTCGGGATATTCATTCACCCGATTCAATTCTTCATTATTAAAATCATAAACATAAATTTTATGATCGTTCGTGAAATAAAAATGTTGGTCATCCACCCATGTAATACGTGGAAACCTGGAAATATCTTCCATATCTGATCCTTTGTACTTGTTTTTCAATTCATCCAATTTCAACAAAGAATCGACAAAATCTGGCTTTAATGCAGATTTTTGTATCAGAACATTTTTTTCTACATAAGTAAAATAATTTGTATTGCCCCGCCAGGATATATTTTGGATAGACCCGGGATAAAGATCCCAATTCATATAATCATTAAAAGTAAAAATCTTATCCTGAGCAATTAGCTGAGTGCTAAAGGCAAAGATAATTAGGAAAATAAGTGTTGATTTTGCTTTTTTCATTTTATCTGTTTTTTTGTAAATAATTAGCCTGTTTATAATCTGTAAACATTCACAATTGGAGATTTGTAACTCACAAACTTTTTTTGTTTTATTCCTAATCTCAATATGTCATTAACTGTCGCCAATATCTTTAGATGAAATCCCATCCGTTTCATCTGGTTCAATATTCCCTAAAGGTTCTACATGAACCAGAATATCATACACTTTTACAAGTAATTTTTTTAGGCTTTGCTCCACCTGTCGTGCAATTTGATGAGCTTCAGAAATCTTCAATTCCGCATCCACTTCAATATCAACCGCCACAACATACATGTTGGCAATCTTGCGAACCCTGAGTCTGTGCGGATTATTTGCACCTTCAACACTTTCGATGGCATCGATAATTTTTCGGTAAATACTTTCATCTTCCACACCATCCATAAGCTCTACATTTGTTTCCATAAAAATACCAAAACCTACTTTAATAATGTAAATACTGATCAACAAGGCAAACACCAAATCGATTATCGGCATTTGTAAGATCAATGTAAAAAACAGACCCAGCAATACCGAGAGAGAAATAAGCACATCATTTTTCATATTCTTGCCATTTGCCAACAACATAGGGCTCTCTAATTTGCGCCCGGTTTTGAGCAAGTACTTCGAAAGTATAAATTTTGAAATGATGGAGAAGATTACAACATAAATGGCAATGGATTGAGGCACTTCACTGCTGCCACCTTCGATAATTCGGGTAATGGTAGAAATGGCCAATTGTACACCTGCAAAAATTATTACAAACGAAAGGGCTTTGGATGCAATAGCATCAGCCTTGCGATAACCATAAGGGAATTTCAGGGTGGGTGGTTTCGAAATTATACGAGCTGTAAAAAGAGTGATTAAAGATGTTGCAATGTCGCCGGCTGAGTCTATTCCATCACCAATCACAGCCATACTTCCGGCTACCAAACCGATAGTGATTTTCATTACCGCTAAAGCTGCATTGGCTCCAATGGCAATCCATGATGCTTTAATAATTCTGTTGGTTCTTTCCTGATCCGGCATAATTAACACATTCATCAATCAAGCGGGCAAAAGTAATATTTTTCAATGTTGAGCAAGCCCTTAATCCTCATCCCTTACCCTGCAAGTGCATCAGCCCTTTTCCTGTAAACACGTTTGGAGATTAAAATACTTATCTCGTACAATCCGAGCAAAGGTATTGCCACCAATATCTGGCTAAACACATCGGCGGGAGTAATGATGGCCGAAAGTATTAAAACGATTACAATCATGGCTTTACGATTCTTTCGCATAAAATCGGGTGTGAGTATTCCAACCTTAGTAAGAAAAAATACGAATATGGGCATCTCGAAAACAAGGCCAACCGCAAAGGTTAGAGAAACCACTGTGCTAATGTAAGAATTAAGAGAAATCTGATTTTCGACAGTAGGACTAACATTGTACGTACCCAAAAACATTATGGCAAGGGGAACAATTACGAAGTAGCTGAACGACACCCCCAATAAGAACAGGAAAGAACTCCAGAAAACAGCACCCTGTGTATAATTCTGCTCCTGCTTGTAAAGTGCAGGCTTGATAAAACGCCAGATTTCCCAGATGATGTAGGGAATAGCTACGATAATTCCGGCAAATATAGAAATGTACAGGTGGATGAGAAACTGACCCGCCATCTTAATATTGATGAGTTTCAGGTTGAAATTTTCGACACAGAGTGCATCCGGTGAAATAGCTGCCCAGTATGATGAAACCCATTTACCCAACTCACAAAGCGCTTTGTTTGTAATAAATTCAGAAGATTTGGGTGCCAAAATAATTTGATTGAAGATGATGTCTTTACTCAAAAAAGCAATAATTGCCAACACAACTACTGCGGTAATAGAGCGTACCAGATGCCAACGCAATTCTTCGAGATGCTCCCAAAAAGTCATGTCAACTCCCTGTTTTTCTTCTGTGTTTTCCGAAAGTACTTTCTCTGACATTGTATATTTAATTCTTTATAAATCTGAAACAAACACTATTTTATTATCTTGAAAGTTCTGAATTTCCCAATCTCAATCCCAAACTTTTTTTCCAGCCAGTTCAAAAATCTTAATCGGGGGGTAAGCTTTATACTTTTGGTTGGGTCGAACGAAAACTCCCAGTTCATACGGCTTATACGATTGTGCATTACTGCCGGGTGTGTTCCGGTAAAACGCGAAAGTGAATCAATTTTAGAAAAATCAAACGCATCAACCTTTGTAACATTTTTTTCCATCCAATTATCGTCATGCCACATTTTATTGAACGTTTCTATTTTTTGTTGCATCACCTCAGGCTTTTTTACCCAACCATAATGATAAACAGTAACAGGTATTTTTTTTACTTTCAGCCGCTTCCCGTTTTTCATAAAACTAATGGCATCTCTAAAAGATAAGATATCAGGATGGTTGCGAATAATACGAATTTGTTGGTATGTCCACTTTCTCGAATCTGCAATATAATCGAACGATCCATAAAAGTTCAGATGGTCAAACAGCAAACCATCCACCCTTTGATCATTCAAATTTTCTTCCATAGCCTTTCTAATGATCGGATAATCCTGCTCATGCAACACTTCATCGCCCTGTATATAAAAAGCCCAATCCGTATCTTCGGGCAAGGCAGCTTTGGCTTTATCAGTTTCTACTGCCAGTACCCTTCCACCCTCTCTAAGGTTATCATCCCACACTGTTTGGATGATTTTAATTTTGGGAGAGCCAATTTTTTTCACCATCTCAAGGGTATTGTCATCCGAATTGCCCACAGCCACAATCATAACATCGCACAACGGCAACACCGAACGAATGGATTCGATAAATGGATAGTCAAATTTTTCGCCGTTTCGAATGATTGTAAAACCGGATACTTTCATTAGTCTTTTTTAAAGATGCACAAAAGTAGTGATATTCTTTTAGTGAAGATGGAGAGAAAACAGACAGGGGTTGTTTACAAGCCCATAAACCAAATTATGCTCTTGTTTCTGGTGTTCCACGAAAACAGGGGTTGTTGTTTGGCAAGATATTATTTCTTTGAATGAGATTGGGAAAGATTGAATAAGGGCTAAATAGTATTTTGAAGTGCTGGTCTCTTTCTTTCTCGCAAAGAACGGAAAGATTAAACGCAAAGATATCGCAAAGACTATTATAGATTATTTACAACTCTGTGTATATTTCCTTTTAGAATTTTGCTGTTGAAATTTATCAATAGGACTAATTTAAGTCCTGATAATCTCAAATATGTGAGCGTTTGGGCAAAATGAACAGGTGAAAGGGATTCAATGGATTTGACTTCAACGATTACTTTATTATTTACCATTAGGTCAATTCGGTATCCGATTTCATGTTTAACATCTTTATACACAAATGGCATAGGATATTGTTATTTTATATCAAATCCCATTTCTCTGAGATCAAAAGACAAAGCTCTTTCATAAGCAGATTCTAATAAACCAGGACAAATACTTTTGTGGATTTCAATTGCTGCTCCAATTATTTTATATGAGATTTCATTTTCAGTCATAATTTTCTTTGC